>JBCDKH010000021.1 GCA_038746835.1 Planctomycetota bacterium
ACCGAGACCCATCTTTAGGAGGAACCATGCACCGCAACACATTCTTGACTTGTGTCGCCCTGACCGCGGCCGCTCTGTCCGCAAAATCAGTATCTGCCGCAACAGTCTTTCTCGACACGTTCGACGCTGGCAGCAACGTCGACAGTCAGACAGATTTTGAATCTGTCTACAACGTGGGCGTTGATCGGAACGGTGTCATCCGGTGGGATTACAACACCAGCTCGGGTGTTGGTGGAACCGGCGCCCTTGGGTCAAACGGGGGCGACACGGTGTTCAACGTTCGGGACACCGCTATAGCTGGATTTGGCACCAACAGGAGCTTCACGCTCAGTATGGATCTGCTGATCGACCCGGACGCGGACGCGGGATTCGATGTCAACTTCTTCGGCTACCTGACCGACACCGCAACGCCGCGAGAGCAAACGACTAGCAAGACGCCAGATCTCGGCGAAGCGATCAACTTCGGCATCATCGACGACGGAAACGACGACGATGGCGGATACAGCATCTTCATCAACAACACGGAACTTGCGTTTTGGCAGGTCGAACCAGCGTCCGACGATACCAACAGCCCGAGCCTCTTCTTCACCGCTGTCTTCACCGTCGAACAGGACGCGGGCGGTCTGTTCGATGCGACACTCGAGCTGACCGACAATTCGGGCGTCCTGCCTGTGAGCGTCTACAGCGACAGCCTCTTGGACATCAGCGACCCAGGCCTTGCTGGTGTGGGCGATCTCTATGCGGGGTTTGGAGGTAGAGCGCGGAACGGGTCGGGAATCGAGGCACTCGACAACTTCGGCCTCAGCGTGACCGCAATCCCAGAGCCCACGGCACTTGCAGCCGTCGGCGTCTTAGGTGCTATGTCGCTCAGGCGTCGTCGGTGAGCGGTTGACAATCGCAAGACGCAACCACTTAAGACGCTCTCAGCAAGACTTTGGAGGAGTCATGAACCAGTATCGCGGAAACAGAGGGTTCACGCTTGTCGAGTTACTCGTCGTCGTTGCCATCATCACCGTGCTGGTTTCAGTTCTGCTGCCGACGTTGGCTCGGGCAGTCGATGCGGCTCGCACCGTGACTTGCGCGTCACAGATGCGTCAGATCGGGACCGCTTCGGTGGGCTACAGCACCGACAACGACGGGTTTGTCGTCTTTGCAGCGTGGGAGTACGAAGGCAAAGAGTGGGGTTTTGATGACATGCTTTCGCCCTACGCCGGCAAAGACCTATCGAAAGCGGAGATCGATTCCGGAAATCGGTTCGATACCGCCGACCAGTGGGCGAACTTGGCGGACATCTGGCAGTGTCCAGACGATCCTTTTGACGACAGTCCGACCCGGTTCACGTACCGCATGCCGAGCCATAACAACAACACAACTACCGGTAAGCGTGGAAGTCGTCCGGGCATCGGAATCAGCAACACGCGTTGGCCGGACGACGGTTGGCGCACGCTTGAACAGTGGCGGTATGCGCAGCTTCCAGATGCAGCAGGAACGCTTCTACTTGCTGAGAAGATCGCAAAGTCGGGAGAAGACGGGCTGGGCCGGCTCCGTGGCAAGACGATTCGGCGAGTGCGAGACATGCTCCGCATCGACGACCCGTGGACTCGCGAGCTTCACGATGGCCGAATGAACTGGGCCTTCGTGGATGGGAGTGTGCGCCGGCTTGAGCCAATCGAAACCGTCGGTGACGGAGACCCGGAGCGTCTCAACCCGGCTGGTCGCATGGACTCCGATGGCATGTGGACCGTCTTGGCCAACGACTAATGCGGTACATCACGGTCGAAATTGTTTGCCGCCTCATGTCAGAAAATCTCCTTCAAAGAACACATGATTCCTAACTCGAACTCCCGCTCAGTTCGTTCGGTTCGTCTCTGGAGCATCGCTGGTCTGATCGCTCTGACGATGGCCATGCTCTCTCCCTCCATCGCCATTGCGAGCGATCGTGATGAGGTGACCCGTGAGCGGACGTGGTGGGCATTTCACGGCGACGAGTACTGGCGGCTGTTCTTCCCGAACAAGACGCCCAAGTCAGCTTCGACGATTGAGCGCGACGACAAGGTGCAGGTGCTGACGATTAAGCCGAGCGACAGGCCGGTCACGATCGGGCTCTATGGGGGCAAGCGGGACAACGAGCTGCGTCTGTTAAATCAGCAGCGATCACTTACGCTTGACTACCAACTCGCTTCGTCGATTGCGATCGAGATGGAGATCACGTTGCGTGACGAAGCAGGTGAGAAAGCGCTACTTGTCTCGCGGACGCTCGAGCCGGGTGCGAACACCGTCACTTGGAACTTCCCCAGCGACATCGAGCGGTGGTACCACAGCGAGGGCGGCGTGAGCAACGAGGCCTTCGATGGTGGAGCACACCTCTTCAACGCAAAGTTTGATCGTCTGGCATCGACGGAGGCGTCCGAACTCCGACTCATTGAAGGCCGAGTCATTGAGGTCATCCCTGCAACCGAAGGGCTGAGCCTGACCGTTCGCACGCCGCTCGGAGCGCCGATCATCCTGACGAGCGAACGCGACGAAGCCGAGCTGGTAGTCGTCAACGAGAGCAGCAAGCCCAAGACCGTCGACCTGTCCTTCGCGATCACTGAAGAAGATGGCTCGACCGTTTCGCAGGACGCTCGACTCGACGTCCCCGCTGCGAGCGGTGCCGAGACACCCGGCGAGGCGGCGATTCCGCTAACGATCGGCCTCGACCGCTACGGCGTCAAGACTCTGTCCGCGACGCTCAACGTCGAAGGCGACGCAATCGAAGAGGTGATGCGGATCGGCCGAATGACGGCTGCTGGCAACGCCAGCACCGGTGCCGTCGTCGGCGACGACATGTTCGAGTTCGCCATCGGCGGCATGCACGACGAGCTCGACTGGCGGCTGGCCGCGCTCATGGGCGCCGAGGGCATTCGCATGGGCGGCAACTGGAGCCACCGCGAACCGCAGCCCGGCGTTTGGAAGTGGGACTCGATCGATGAGCAGATCGACTGGTGCGAGCAACACGGACTGATCCCGCACTATCTGACCGCGTACGGCAACAGGTGGGCGGTCCGCGAGCCGTACAGAACGCGTTTCGAGGGCAAGAACTGGCCGCTCCTGTCGAGCCCGCCAGAGATGGAGCCGTGGCTCAACTGGGTCCGAACGCTCGCCGAGCGTTACGACGGCCGGCTGACGCGTTTCGAGATCTGGAACGAGCCCGACCTGGAGGGCTTCTGGCGTGGGACGACCGACGAGTACATCGATCTGCTGCGTCAGACGCACGCGACGCTCAAGAGCGTCAACCCCGACATCGAAGTCATGACTGGCGGCTTCGCCACCGCCCTGCCGCATGGCGGGCAGAATCTCAATCCGGACATGCAGCTCCGCGTCATCCGCGACGCACAAGACGCCTTCGACATTCACACGCACCACCAGCACGGCCGCTTCGAAGGCTTCCGCCGCGCGGTCGATGGACAGCTCGCCGAGTGGCGAAGCCACCTCAAAACGGACGTCCCGCTTTACTTTAACGAGACCGGTCTGTCGCTCCGGCACAGCGATGGCATGATCGACCAAGCGAATCATCTCGCCAAGAAAATCGCGTTCGCTTTTGCCCGCGGTGCTGACGGCTACGCGGTGTTTGTGCTGCGTGGTAAGCGGCCGGGAGAAATCAGTGGTTACGCGATCATCGATCGTGACCGCCAGCCGCGTCCGGCTTACGTGATGTACAACGAGATCGCCAAGCAGCTCCGCGGCCTTGACGCGATTGATCAGCTGCAGAGCGACACTGGTCGCATGCTGCTGCATTTCGGCCGGGGTGATCGTCACACCATCGTCGGCTGGCACGAAGAGCTCGACACACCCAACACGTCACTACTCGTCCGCGTCCCGGACGACGCACGGGCGATAGTGACCGACCTGTACGGTAACGAGCGGCCGGCCGACCGGATCGCGAGCCTCGTTAGCTTCGCGCCCGGTGCGCAGGTGCAATACCTCAACATCACCAATGCCGAGACGATCGAAATCGTCCCGCCCGTGCTCAGAATTGAATCCGACGCCATCGCTGCGATCTCTGGTGAGCCGGTTCGTGTGCCGCTGGTCGTTAGCAACCCGTCACAGCACTCGGCCCAGGGCAGCGTGACGTTCAGCATCGACGGCGGCGCGATGGATGATGGAGAGCGAATCACGCTCGCACCCGGTGCATCGGTGGTAGTTGATCGTGTCTTCCAGGGCCTGCCCGAGGGCGAACTGACCGTGACAGTCGAAGCGGCGGGCATCACGCAGTCAAGCATCGTCCCGCTGGTCCGGTCTCGCCGACTGGCATCCGGAACCTCCGCTGGCAGCGAGCCGACGTTCAGACTGGACTCGCGCAGCAGCATCGTAAACTACAACGAAAATGACCCGAACCGCGAACACCTCACGTGGCAAGGGCCCAGCGACCTGTCGGCCGAAGCATGGTTCGTGGCGACCGCGGAGGGTCTTCGCGGGGTCATTCTGGTCACGGATGATGTCCACGAGCAGACCAGGTCGCCCGGCCGCATCTGGCAAGCTGACAGCGTTCAGTTGGCTGTGTCGCAGCCGATGGTCTCCGGGCACTGGGAGTTCGGCCTGGCCCTGCACGAGGACGGGACCGAAGTGGTTCGCCCCTTCGTCCGCCCCGCCGGCGCATTCGTCAAGGATGCCGAGGCCGTACAACTGACAACGAAACGCGACGGCAGTGTGACGTCCTACGACGTGCTCGTCCCGTGGCACCTCTTCCGCAATAGCGAGCGGCCCGACGTCCTGAGCCTCAACTTCGTCGTCAACGACAGCGACGAAGGCCAGCGCGAGGGGCTGATCCGTGTCGCTCCCGGCATCGACAGCGACAAGCGGACCGACGAGTTCCCGTCATTCTCGACGCGATGAGATGTGGATGGGGTCGCAGGGCTTCTGGGGAAACCTGGGAGCTTTGCTTCTGACGTCTGTTCAGTCGCCGGCATCGGCCGACGTGCTCGGCGTCTGGCGTTCGACGTCACGCTTGAGCTTCCGCATGCCGCGATCCACGCCGCGTGGCATAAGCGTGCCGATGCCGAGCAGGATCCGGTACGGCCGATTGGGCCAGACCTCGGCGGTGGGTTTTTGGATGGCTCGGCGCATGGCCGTTGCGACCTGCTCGGCCGTCTGGCTTCCGCCGCGACCGGCGAAGGTGTCGATCGCGACCTCGCCCTCGCGTTCCGCGACGTCGCCGAACTCCGTCTTCGTCCCGGCCGGGTGGACGCTGGTGACCGCGATGCCATCTTCGCCCAGCTCGACACGCAGCGCCTCGGCCAACGACAACTGGGCGGCCTTTGTCGCGGCGTAGGGCCCGAGGTACGGAATCCCGCGTCTTGCGGCGGCGCTGCTGACGAGCATGAGCTGGCCGCGCAGGCCGTCGCGTTCGGGCTGCTCGAGCATGCGTGGTACGGCGTGGTAGATCAGGTCGTGCGTGCCGTGAACGTTGGTGGCGAACATGCGGCGCACGTCGTCGGGCGTCTGCTTCCAAGAGAGCTGTGTGGCTCCGTAGCCAGCGTTGCACACGAGCACGTCGAGTCGGCCAAGGGCATCGAACGTGTCGTTGACGATGCGTTCGCACTCCTCTGCTGTGGAGACGTCGCCTGGAACGACCTCGACAAGGTCGCCGAGATCGCTTTTGAGGGCGTCGAGCTTTTCGCGCCGCCGGCCGTTGATGGCGACGCGAACGCCATGGCCGAGGAGGTCGCGTGCGAGGGCTTCGCCGATGCCGCTGGTGGAGCCACTGACCAGTGCCGTCATGCCGTCGAGGGTTCGCCGCATGCGAAGTCGTAGGGTGGCTCATGTTCACCGGCATCGTCGAACGAGCGGTCGAGGTCACTTCCGTTGAAGATCACAAAGGCGGACGACGCATCGCGCTGGGCCATCGCTGGGGTGACGAATCGCACGGCGAGAGCATCGCCGTCAACGGCTGCTGTCTGACGATCAGCGACATGGCCAGTGACAGTCTTGCCTTTGATGTCATTCGCGAGACGCTCGACAAGACCAACCTCGGCGACCTGTCCATCGGCGATCGCGTGCACGTCGAGCGGGCGCTTCGCGTGGGCGATCGCTTTGATGGTCACATCGTGCAAGGCCACGTCGACGGGCAGGCCGAACTGATCGACCGAACCGTGACGCCAGAGGAGTGGCGACTGCGTGTCCGACCGCCGAGCGAGCTGGTTCCGTTTGTTTTGACGAAAGGTTCTGTCTGCATTGACGGCGTGTCGCTGACGGTGGCGGGTCTCGGGCCAGACTGGTTCGAAGTTGCGCTGATTCCGACGACGCTCGATCTGACGGCGCTTGGCGAGCGCGAGGTCGGATGGCACTTCAACTTCGAGGCCGACGTCATGGCCAAGGGCGTTGTGGAGACGGTGCGACGTCTGTTCGCGTCGGGCGACTTATCGGCCGACGGGTTGCCCAGCGGCGACCTGTCGGCCATGATGCCGCGTCGGCGCGACGATGCCGACTGACCCGAACGGAGCTTTGTCATGGCAGACTTCCGCCCCACCATTGCCATCACGATGGGTGACCCGGCGGGCGTGGGGCCGGAGATCGTCGTCAAGACACTCGCCGATGCCGAGCTGCGTGCGAAGGCACGGTTCGTCATCTACGGACTCAACGAGCAGCTCACCTACGCCGCCGACCTCGCGGAGTTGGACGCCTTCTGGTGGCGCGACGCGTACAGCGGCCGGCAGCGTCGCTATGGACAGGACGTAGTCGCGATCGACTACGACCAGTTTGGCATGCTGGCGGGCGGCGTGCGTGGGCCGAGTCGCGAAGGCGGGAAGGCAAGCGTGCGGTTCTGCCTCGACGCCATCGCCGCCGCCAAGGCCGGTCTCGTCGACGCCGTGGTGACTGCACCGATCGCCAAGCGCAGCTGGCACATGGCCGGGTACAACTACCCGGGACACACGGAGCTCTTCGCCGAGAAGACGAGCAGCCGCGACTTCGCGATGATGTTCGCCGGCGGCCCGCTACGCGTCGCGCTGGCGACGACGCACGTCGGCATCAACGGGCTGTGGGGCCAGCTGCGCATCGGCAACATCTACCGGCCGATCGACCTGATGCACCGGGCGTTGGTCGACTGGTTCGACGTGCCCGAGCCGCGAATCGCCGTTTGCGGCCTGAATCCACACGCAGGTGAGAACGGTGCGTTCGGCGACGAGGAAGAACGCCTCATCGAGCCGGCGATGCAGATGGCTCGCAACAACGGCATCAACGTTCAAGGGCCTTTCCCGGCAGACACGATTTTCCTGCGTGCGCTCCGCGGCGAGTTCGACGCGGTCGTCGCGATGTATCACGACCAGGGCCTGATCCCCGTGAAGCTCGTCGGCAGCGGCAAGAGCGTCAACCTGACGCTGGGTCTGCCGATCGTCCGGACGAGCCCCGATCATGGCACCGCCTTCGACATCGCAGGCCGCAACGCGGCCGACGCGTCGAGCATGCGGAGTGCGGTCATGATGGCAATCGATCTGGCGACACGACGAAGCCGCAAAGAGCTCCCTGTCACTTCGGTGTGAAGCGTGTTGGACCGCCAATGACGTATTGAACTCGCGTTCAACGCGACGTCGAAGCCATGGGTTGAGCGAAGCGATGCCCCGGAACGAGGGCTGAGGGGCGTTCGTTCCGGAGCATCGCTTCGCTCAGCTCTCGGCTTCAGCTCGTCTTCCCAAGACCCAGGGTTTCGGTTGTCAGTCGTCGCTCACGCGGCGCGTTTGACGCTGCGGAGGTAGGCGTTGATCTCTTCGCGGGTGGTGTCGAGGTGGAACGTGCCGCCGATGTCATACGTACCGCCGACGTTTCGGGCGCGTTTGACCTCGGCGAGGATGTGAACGATGCCGCCGCGCTCGCGGTGGAGCAGGACGAGAAACTTCTCCCCGACGGACATGGCGACGTCGCTGACGAAGCCGATGCCGCGTGGGCCGATGTCGCGGATGCGGATGTTCGTCGGCGAGGCTGTCACGCGTTCGTCGCAGTCGTTGCCGACGGGCAGGATGGTGAGCCGATCGCGGATGCCCACGCGCGGCAGCTTGCGGCGGCGCATCGAGCGGTTGCTGTCGGCGTCGAGCAGGCCATCAGAGCGGAGGCTGCGGAGGATTTCCAGGAGGCTTTCGGCTGTCATGGGACTTGGGCGGGACCGGGCGTCCTGAAATGGCATCGGCCAGATCGCATTCCCGATGAGGCCCGGCATGTCGCCGGCGGATTCCGATGTCGCCCCATAACGTGCAACACACGGGACGGTCGTCGTTGACTTTGCGTCGAAACGGGCGTTACGGTCCCGTCCGGCCTTCGGAGGGATGGTCCCGCCCACGCCGGTTCTTGAGCCCCGCCGGCCGAACACGTCGGCCCCACGCCGATCGCATGTCCGTCCGCCAGCCCGTCGCCAAGCCCAAGGCCTATCTCAAGGCACGCCACAAGCAGACCGAGGCCGCGCTCGACGCGCTCGACCTCGACGCCATCCTGCTGACACATCCGGCAGACCTTGCCTACCTGACCAACTTCACCGGTGACGACTCCGTCGGCATCTTCAAGCCCGGCGGCGAGGTTTGGCTCGTCACCGACTTCCGCTACACCGAGCAGGCCGAACTCGAAGCCGCGTGGTTGAAGGTCGTCGAGCGCAAGGGCGACATCCATAAGATGAGCGATGCCTTGGCCCACACGCTTCGTGAGGCCGGGCTGACCCGCGTCGGCTTCGAGGCCAACTTCACGACCGTCGGTCAGAAGGACGCCGTCGAAGAGGCGCTGGACGAGCTGGATTACGACTGCGAGCTGGTCGCCGTCGAGGACGTGATGGTCAAGCAGCGGAAGGTGAAGGACGACCACGAGATCGACCTCATCCGCAAGGCGTGCGATGTCGCTGAGGAGGCTTTCAACGCCGTCCGCGACTCGATCCAGGCCGGTGAGACCGAGGGCTACCTCGCAGGTTTGTTGTCACTCGAGATGAAGTCGCGCGGTGCGACCGACCCGAGCTTCAGCCCCATCGTCGCCACGGCTGGCAACTCGTCACTGCCCCACTACCGGCCCGACGACACGCTCATCCAAAAGGACAACCTGCTTCTGTTCGACTGGGGTGCCCGCGTCAACGGCTATTGCAGCGACATGACGCGCACCTTCGCCATCGGCCGCGTTCCGGCGAAGCTCAAAGAGATTTACAACGTCACCCTCGAAGCGCAGCAGGCGGCGATCGAATACATCCGGCCCGGCGTGTCGTGTTTGGCCGTGGACAAGGTCGCTCGCGACCACATCAAGAAGGCCGGCTACGAGAAGTACTTCGGGCACGGGCTGGGTCACGGGCTGGGCCGAGATATCCACGAACTGCCGGTGCTGCGAAAGCAAGGCGAAGACGACGAGCTTCGCCCCGGCATGGTCGTCACAGTGGAGCCTGGCATCTACCTGCCCGGCCAGGGCGGCGTGCGGATCGAGGACGACGTGCTCGTCACGCACAGCGGCCGCGAAATCCTGACGAGCCTGCCCAAGGCGTTCGAAGACTGTCACATCGAGTAGCGGCCGATTGCCGACGTCTCGAACCACTTCAAGGAACCATCGTGGCCAAAACGCCAAGCCGAAGCTCCGACGACAGATCCGCCGCCGCGTCCGATCCGATGGACGTCGATCGGCTCGAACGCCTGGTTGCGCTCATGAGCGATCAGGGTCTGACGAACTTGGAGCTGCAGGACGGCGACCGTCGCATCTCGCTCTCACGTGGACACGCCGTTGCGACCGCACCGGTCGCCGCACCCGTCGCAGCACCAGCCCCGGCTGCGTCGCCGGCGCCAGCCGCGGCACCGTCCGCACCGGCGAGCGACAGCAACCTCGCGACGATCACCAGCCCGATGGTCGGCACGTATTACGCCGCTCCCAAGCCTGGTTCGCCGGCCTTCGTCGAGGTCGGTAAGAGCGTTTCGGACGCGACCGACGTCTGCATCATCGAGGCGATGAAAGTCTTCAACACGATCAAGGCCGAGACGTCGGGTGTGATCGACCAGATCCTCGTCAAGGACGGCGACGCCGTCGAGTTCGGTCAAGCCTTGTTCAAGGTCCGGCCTGCTTGAGTAGCTCGCACCGGACTACCAGCTACGTCTGCCCCAATGTTCTCGAAGCTCCTCGTCGCCAACCGCGGTGAAATCGCCCTGCGGATCCTCCGCGCCTGCCGCGAGGTGGGCGTTTCGACGGTGGCCGTCTACAGCGAGGCCGATCGTGGGGCGAGCTACCTGGAGCTTGCGGATCAGACCGTCTGCATCGGACGCGGCCCGTCGGCTGACAGCTACCTGAATATCCCGCGGATCATCTCGGCGGCCGAGGTGTACGACGTCGACGCGATCCATCCGGGCTACGGCTTCCTTGCGGAAAATGCCCACTTCAACGAAGTCGTCCGAAGCTGCAAGATTGAGTTCGTCGGTCCGTCGCCCGAGGCGATGAGTGCCGTCGGCGACAAGGTCAACTGCAAGAAGCTCGCCCGCGAGGCCGATGTTCCGACGGTGCCCGGCAGCGTCGGAGCACTCGAGAACGAGGAGGAGGCGGTCGAGCTCTGCGAGAAGATCGGCTTCCCGGTCATCATCAAAGCCGCAGCCGGCGGCGGCGGGCGTGGCATGCGGGTCGCGCGGAACGAGGCGAGCCTGAAGACCGGCTTTTCCCAAGCGAAGGCGGAAGCCGAAGCGGCGTTTGGCAACGGCACGGTCTACATCGAAAAGTTCGTCGAGTTTGGCCGGCACGTCGAAGTGCAGGTCATCGCCGACCGTCACGGCAACGCCATCCACCTGTGGGAACGCGACTGCTCGCTGCAGCGTCGCCACCAGAAGCTGATGGAGGAGTCGCCGTCCCCGCACATCAGCCAGAAGACGCGCGAGGCCATGTGCGCGGCTGCGGTGCGCCTGATCCAGCAGGCCAAGTACGACAACGCGGGAACGGTCGAGTATCTCGTCGACGCGGATGAGAACTTCTACCTGCTGGAGGTCAACGCCCGAATCCAGGTCGAGCACCCGGTGACGGAGCAGGTGACGGGACTGGACCTCATTCACCTGCAGCTTCGCGTGGCTTCGGGCGAGCCGCTTGGCATCGATCAGAAAGACGTGCCGCAGATCGGCCACGCGATGGAGTTCCGCATCAACGCTGAAGACCCGTCGGCCGACTTCCGCCCGCAGCCGGGCCTCATTGAGACGTGGCACCCGCCCGGCGGGCCGGGTGTTCGCCTCGACACGCACGCCCACGCGGGTTACCGGATTCCGCCGAACTACGACTCGATGATCGGCAAGCTGATCATCCACCGGAACACGCGGGAAGAAGTCATCGCTTGTGCCAAGCGAGCTCTGGGCGAATTCCGCGTCGGGCCGATCAAGACGACGGTGCCGCTGCATCTGCAGCTCTTGGAGATTCCTGAGGTTCGTCAGGGCGGGTTCGATACGAACTTTGTCGAACGCGTCGCACTCGCGAAATCGTGAGACGAAGTCCGAGACCCGCGGCTGCCGCCGCGGCGTGGAGGGTGATCGCGGGCCACGGTGAGTCGGGCAGGACGATCGCCAGATCGGCTCCGACGGGCGTGGCCGCGTAGACGTGGGCCTGTTCAACCCACGGCACGCCGGGCGTGGCGACGTCGAGGGCGAAGAGTGGGTGGAAGCGCGTCATCCACGTCGGCACCTGCGATCCTGACGCAAGCAGCACGTCACCGAGCCAAACGGGCCAGAGAATCCAGCCCACCATCGCGACGAGTGCGAGGAACGGAAGCAGCAAGGACGTGTCGCGATCTGCGCGTGCAACATCAACCTTGCTCGAGTCCGTAGCCGCGGGCTGTAAGCCCGCGGCCACCACCAGAATTCCGCAACTTAGCACGAGTAGCACGATCGACCAACCACCCGAAGCGAGTCCGACGACGACGCTCGCTCCAATGACCAGCGGTGGCACGCGATCCAATCGCTCTGTCGACGCAGCGGCCGACAGCACGACCACGAGCAGCAAGCCCGCCATCGCTCGATCGATTGGCGTCGCTGTGATGGCGATACCGATGCCAACGATCACGACGCCAGCCGCCAGGCCTGCGAAGGCCCACCCGACCGCTGTTATCGCCGCGACGCGCTTCACGACTCGGGCTGAGCGGCAATCTGGCGACGCAGCCCGTCGGACATGCCACGACGATGTCGCTCCGTCCGCGAGGGCGAGCTGCCGAGGTGTTCCAGAATCTTCTGCGCGTGGTCGTGGCAGTTCTCGAGGTAGACGCTGTACTTGCTGCTCTGCGTTCCGGCGATCGCGGTGCCGGCGACGTAGAGACCCGGGACGTTCGTCTCCATCGTCGCCTCGTCGTAGCTCGGCCGTTCGCCGTCACCGATCAGGTCGACGCCAGCTCGACGCAGCAGCCGCTTGTCCTGGCGATAGCCGATCAGGCTCAGCACGACATCTGCTTCGACGTCAGTGTCGCCGTCCGTGCTGCTCAGCGTGACGTGCGTCGGCGTGATCGCCTTGACCTCGGTGCCGAAGTGCCCGGCGATGCGGTCGCTCTTGATGAGCCCTTTGATTTCCGGCAGCAGCCAGTACTTGATGCTCTTCTCCGGCAGCTCGTCGCCGCGATACGAGAGCGCGACGTCGGCCCCGGCATGGTGGCAACGCAGTGCCGCCTCGATCGCACTGTTGCGTCCGCCGACGATCAACACGCGCCTGCCGAAGTAGCTGTGCGGCTCGCGGAGGTAGCCGTCGACGTGTGGCAGGTCGTCGCCCGGCACGCCGAGCTTCGACGGGAAGTCCGTCCCGCCGATCGCGAGGACGACTGCGTCGCAGCGCGTCTCGCGTGGCCCGCCGCGGGTCTGGCTGTGGACGACGAAGCCGTCTTCCTCCCGTTGGATGTCAGCCACAGGCTCGAAGGTTCGGACGTCGAGATCGAGCGCCGAGACGACCCCGCGGAGATAAGCGAGGTACTGCTCACGCGAGGCCTTGGAGCCGTCGGGCGTGACCAGCGGCATGCCGGCAATCGCGATGCGTTCGTTGCTGCTGAACCACTTCGTCTGCGGTGCCCACCACGTCATCGTGTGGCCGACTTCCTTGGCCTCGAGCACGCGGTAGTCGACGCCCGCCCGCTGCATCGTCGCGGCGACTTCCAATCCGATCGGCCCGCCGCCGACGATGACGACGCGGGTCTGGTCGTGCGTTGGGCTCGCCTGACTCATGCCCGGAGTTTAGCGGATCCGACCAACGCCGTGCCTTCAGATGCCTTGACCGCCGTCTTCGCCGATAGGCTGTCGCGTGCTCGACCACGGCAAACCACCACCCGCCGACGAGGCCATCATCCGCGAGGCCGCCGGGTTGGCGATGCGGTACTTCCTCGAGCCCGACCTGCACAACGGCGGACTGGTCCGCGACTCGGCGCGACCCGGTGCGCCCTGCAGCGTCGCGGCCGCAGGGTTCGCGTGTGCGGCCTTCGTCGCGGCGGAACGGCTAGGCCTGGTCGACCGCGAGACTGCCCTTCGGCACTGCGGCGACGTGGCCCGCGTCTTCGCCGAGTTGCCCGTCGACGTTCCGACTGCCGAGGCCAAGGACTCGGCGGGCTGGCGTGGCATGTTTTACCACTTCCTCGCGGGTGACGGCGAACGTCGTGGCCGGCGGACGTGGAAGTCGGAGGTCAGCACCATCGACACCGCCCTGCTCATCGCCGGGCTGCTAGTCGCCCGCGGGCACTTCGACCGCGACGACGAGGCCGAACTGACGCTGCGTGCGAACAGCGATCGTGTCATCGCCGGCGTCGATTGGCGTGCCTTCATCCGGCCGAGCGGCCGATTCAGCCACGGCTGGCGTCCCGAGCCGATCCGACGTGCCATGCGCGATCACGATCGTGACGGCTTCATCGTCCACGAGTGGGACGGCTACAGCGAAGGCCTGCTGCTCTACCTCATCGCCGCCGCATCGCCTCGGCAGGACGTGGGACGAGAGGCGTACGACGCATGGTGCTCGACGTACGCAAAAGACTGGCACGACGTTGAAGGCATCGAGCATCTTCACTGCCCGCCGCTCTTCACGCACCAGTTTCCGCACGCGTTCATCGATCTCGACGGCGTGGCGGACACGTTTCTGCGGGATCGCGGCCTGTGCTACTTCGAAAACGCTCGCCGTGGGACGCGTGCGCAGATCGCCTACGCCAAACGCAATCCGCTCGGCCATCCGGGCTACGGCGCGTCGACTTGGGGCTTATCCGCCAGCAACGGCCCCGGCATTGACCACCATAAGCACCTGACGCGAGGCGGCCGACGCGTGCGATTCCACGGCTATGTCGAACGCGGCCTCGGACCGCCAGCTGGCGTGGTCGACGATGGCACGCTCGCTCCCTGGGCGACGGCCGCATCGCTGCCGTTCCTGCCGGGAGAGGTCTGCGACGGCCTGCGTGCGCATCGCGACGTGACGCTCTGCCGTCCCGGTTGGCACGGCTTCATGGGCAGCTACAACCTGGCGTACATCGACCCCGACTGCCCACACGGCTGGGTGGACGAGTTCGACCTCGCGATCGAGCAGGCACCGATCGTCATGATGGCCGCGAACTACCTCGACGGCGGCGTGTGGAACGTGACCCGGCAGCTGCCCGAGCTTCGCGAAGCCCTGCTCACGTGCGGCCTGTCGGGTGGCTGGCTTTCTTAACCGCGGCTCACAGCGTCACGGCGTCATCAACCGACGCGAGCTCGATCTCGACAGGCGGCGCTTGAAGCTCGTCGACCAGGTCCTCTCGCTCCTCGGGCGACAACGGCAAGACATCGAGCGTCAGGACGCCGTCTTCGACCGACAGACCGACGACGCGAGCAGCGACATTGCCCCGGCCGAGGACGGGCGGGAAGAGCACGATGTCGTCGACCGGCTGCCTGGCCAAGAGCCGGCGAAGCTGGTGATCGACCGCGAGCGTGATCGCGGCATCGTTGGCGGTTCCGTCCGTTGCGATCTCTACGGCTGCGCGTTCGTTCTCAGCCTGCATGCCAAGTCCGTCGATCGCCTTCTGACGCAACACCGAGACCAACGCGTCGGGCAACGTGATGGTCCCAGCCGCAAAGTCTTCGAGCACCAGGCGTGCCCGGCCTGACTCGGCCACCGACGGCAGCAGCCGGATCGAGACCACGACCTCGCCCAGACCATCGAGCGTCGCCCGGCCCGCCAGAATGAGCCGGCCGTCGTGGATCACGAGCCTCGGGTCGGCCAGGTACTTGGCCATCGGCTCGCGGTAGCCGCTGTCGCTGAGCCACTTGTCGAAGTAGACGTCGAGCTCCTCGCCGCTGAAGGAGACGCGCACCGGTTCGATGTCGCTGTCGTTGCGAAGACTGACCGCAGTCGACTCGCCGAGGTCGCCTTGGAAGTTGAGGAACTTGCGCTCGATGCTGGCGATCGCTTCGAGGCGGTCCGCTCCGCTGAGCCGGGCCTCGCTGTAGAAAGCTGGAACCGACGACGCGGCTTTCTTCGCGTACCAGCCGACGCCTGCAAGGCCGGCGATCAGCAGCAGCATCAGCACGCCCAGGCGGACGAGCCACCGGCGCAGGCGAGACGGTCGCGTGGATGAGCTCGAGTCGGCCATGGCGTTCGAAGACGGCGTCGCGGGTTGGTTGGCCCGGCGTGGCGGTGGTGGTGGACGCTACGGCGACGACCGATAGCTGAGGCGGTCGTTGTCGAGATCAAGCCATGTCGGCCGTGGGTCGATGCGCTTGGACGATGCCGTCTGCCGCTCCTGACGCTGGTCCCAAGTACGATCCGACCGCGGGTCATCGCCGCCTGGCCGAGGCGAAACAGACCGAGCACGAGCGCGAGCTGGCTCGCCACGCTCGCGAGGCAACGTTCGATTCATTGCGGCCCAAAGCAAAGCTGGATCCTGATCAGGAAGAGAAAGCCACGCGCCTCCTCGCCGAGGCCGCAGTGCGACGGCTGCAACGTTGGTGCAACCCGGACACGGGCGGGCTCGATCCGGACGACCACGACGGGCTCCTGCGTCAGGGCACGGCCTACGGCTTGTCCGCGGAGGTGACCGAGCAGGTTCTGGCAGGCGTTGAGACGGCGTGGCGACTTCGTCCAGTCCCCGCGTCGCCGACGGCTGTGGCGCTTTCGGCGAAACGACGACGGCGGTGGGTGCTGCCAGCCGTTTTGACTCTGCTGGTCGTCCTCCTCGGAGCTTCCCAGCTGCTCCTGCTGCTCTTGTGGCGTGGCCTGCTCGACGCGTGAGCGCGTGTGAATCGGCCTGCGACACCGGGCCGTTATGATCGCGGTCCCGAATGCATGGTGCGTCGCTCGATCCCGAGGTCATGCTCAGCGCGTACGCCCAGGGTGCGTTCCCGATGACCGACCCGGACGGCGTCACGCGCTGGTACACGGCCGACCCACGCGGCGTAATTCCGCTGGACAATCGATTCCGCGTCAGTCGATCGCTGCGTCAGACCATCCGTCGTGGTCACTTCCGCGTCGATGTCAATCGCAACTTCGAGGCTGTGATGCGGGCGTGCATGCTCGATCGACCCGACGGCACATGGATCAGTGAGGAGCTGGTCGGTGCGTACGTCCATTTGCACAGCGAGGGTTTTGCCCACAGCGTCGAAACCTACACCGCTGACGGTGACGAACTTGTCGGCGGGCTGTACGGCGTGAGCCTGGGCGGGGCGTTCTTCGGCGAGAGCATGTTCCATCGCCGGTCCGACGCCAGCAAGGTGGCGCTCGTCTCGCTCGTCGAACGCTTGCGAGCGAGGCAATTCGTGCTTCTCGACGCCCAAGCCCGAACGCGGCACTTGAGCCACTTCGGATGTCAGGAACTCGACGCCCCCGTCTACCTCCGCTGGCTTCGCGACGCGATCATGCTCCGGCGCACGTTCAAGTGAGTCACGCCATGCGGGGTACCGCAGCGAGCAGGCGCTTGGTGTACGGATCCTGCGGGTCGTTGACGATCTGCTCCGTCGGGCCGCGCTCTGCGATCTTGCCCTTGTACATGACGAGCGTTTCGTCCGCGAGGTACTCGACCACGCCGAGGTTGTGCGTGATGAACAGGTACGTCAGCCCGAGCTGATCGCGCAGATCGAGCAAGAGCTGAAGCAACTTCGCCTGGACGCTGACGTCGAGCGCACTGGTCACCTCGTCGCAGACGATGAACCGCGGATTGGGCACGAGCGCCCGCGCAATACCGATGCGTTGACGCTGGCCGCCGGAGAACTCGTGTGGGTAGCGACGCAGCATGTCGGGCTCCAGCTCGACGCGGCGCATCAGGTCCGCCGCGAGATCGCGACGCTCGTCGCGCGTGTCGCCGATCTTGTGGACGTTCATGATCTCGGCAAGCATCGCGCCGATTGTCATGCGTGGGTTGAGAGCGCTGTATGGGTCCTGGAAGACGATCTGCATGTCGCGGCGCATCGACCGCAGCTCGCCCGTCGGCATGCCGACGAGCTGCCGGCCCTCGAACTCGCACGTCCCACCCGTCGGCTCGACCAGGCGCAGGATCGCCCGGCCGAGCGTCGTCTTGCCACTGCCCGACTCGCCGACGACCGCCAGGATCTGCTTCCGCGGTAGATCGAACGTCACGTCGTCGACGGCTTTCACGTGGTCGACCACGCGGCCGAGAAGCCCCTTCCGCACGGGGAAGTGAACTTGGAGGTTCTGAACCCGCAGCACTTGGTCCGGAACGTCGTCGACCGCGTGCTCGACGTGAACACGCTCGCTCACTTCGACCTCGGGCTCTGCATCCGCGGGCTTGGCCAGTCGCTCTTCGTCCCGCTTCTTTTTCAGGTTCCGTGGAAGCGCGGCCAGGAGCTCCTGTGTGTACGGGTGCTCTGCGTTCCGTAGGACTTCGTCCTTGGTCCCCTGCTCGACCACTTTGCCATAACGCATCACGGCGACGTGCTGGGCGATTTCCGCGACGACGTCGAAGTCGTGCGTGATGAAGAGCACGCTCATGCCCTTGCGGTCCTGCAGTTCGCGGATGAGCCGCAGAATCTCGGCTTGGATCGTGACGTCCAGGGCCGTCGTCGGCTCGTCAGCGATGAGAAGTTCGGGCTCGCATGCCATCGCCATCGCGATCATGACGCGTTGCCGCATGCCGCCCGAGAAGCGGTGCGGGTACTCGTCGACGGTGCTCTTGGCGTCGCGAATCTGGACCTGTTCGAGCAGGTCGATCGTCTTGAGGCGTGACTCACGAGCGGAGAGGCCGAGGTGCAGGCGAAGGACTTCGCCGATCTGGTCGCCGATGGTGTAGACCGGATTGAGGCTGGTCATCGGCTCCTGGAAGATCATGCCGATGCGTCGGCCTCGGATGCGTCGCATCGCGGGCTCCGACAGGTTCATCAGGTTGACCGGCGGACCGCCGTTCTCGCCCTTGAGCAAGATTTCACCGCCCGCAAAAAAGCCGGGCGGCTGGGGGACGAGCTGCATGACCGACAGCGCGCTGATGCTCTTACCACTGCCCGACTCGCCGACCGAGCAAAAGGTCTCGCCCGGTGCGATGTCGAACGAGATGCCATCGACGGCCTTGAGCGCCTCGTCAGGCTTCTTCGGATCGCCGAAGTAGGTTTTAAGGCCTTTGACGCTCAGCAGCGGAGCCGACGACGTGGCGGCGGTGTCGCTCATAGCAGTCGCTGGCTCGGCCGTGACAGTCATGGTGAGCAGGGTAGGGAGTTTCGATCGGATGTGTGGCTCCAACGGGCGGCTCCAGGGTCACGAAACGCTCTGTTTGCGAGTCTGGGTCACGGGGACGACAATCGGGAAGCCGTGCTGCTCGCCGATGACGATCGCAAACCGCTGTGGCCGTGGCTGCTGGGCGTGGCACTGGTGGCTGTGGCGGCACGTATTGGGTTGGGTCTGATCGTCCCTGCAGACATCGACGCCCTGCCGGATCAGCGGGAGTACCTTGACCTCGCCGCGTCGATTCGTGCCGGCGAAGGGCTCGTACTCGTCGACGACCGCTATGCCGTGCCGCAGACGCTGCTGGCCCAGCGCATGCCGGGCTACCCGCTGTTTCTGGCGTCGTTTGACGGGAGTGTGTCGCTGGTCCGCATTGCTCAGGCGATCATCGAGGCGACGACGGCGATCTCGACGGTGCTGCTCGCCGGGCGATTCGTGGCTCGCCGCTTCGCCGTGTTTGCGGGCGTGCTGGTCGCGCTCAATCCGTTCCTCGCGTACTTCTCGACGCTCATCCTGACCGAGACGCTGACCGTCGCCCTGTTCTCATGGGGCCTGTACGCGATCGTCCGCTCGCAGGACGGTGCGCGCTGGTGGTGGTTGGCGGCCGCGTGCTTCGTTGCCGCTACCTACGTCCGGCCGTCGTCGGCAGTGGTGTTCGTATCGCTCTCGGTCGTCGCTGCCCTGCTACCGACTCGTGGCCCGGGCGGCCTTACGCGCTGGCCGCTGCCGGGCGGTTTGACGGCCGGGGTCGTTCTGTTGCTCGCGCTCTCGCCGTGGATCTGGCGCAACTTCCACCAGCTTCAAGCCTTCGTCCCGCTGACGACCAACACCGGCATCACGCTCTACGACGGCCTGAACGTCGACAACACCACGGGCCAGAGCGACCAGTCCTTCGTCCAGCGGATGCCGCAGCTGTCGCTCATGGGCGAGGTCGACCGATCGACCTACCTCCGCGGCTGGGCGTTGCACTTCGTCACCGAGCGGCCCGTGGACGCCGCACGTCTCGCCGTGCTGAAAACCGGCCGAACATGGTCGCCGATGCCGCTGTCGGACGATGCCAGTCGGTTGCAACGGATCGCAGGGCTCGCCTTTGCACTGCCGGTGTTCGTGCTGGCATTGATCGGACTCGTCGCCGGCCGGCTGCCATTGCGCCCTTTGCTGGTCATGCTGACACCGGTGATCGTCCTGACGCTGCTGCACGCCATCACCGTCGGATCGCTCCGCTACCGCCTGCCGATCGAGCCCGTTCTGGCGATTCTGGCTGCGGCAGGTCTCGGAACGTTGCTCCGGAGCCGAAGCAACCGCGACGTCAGCGATGACGTACATCCAGGTAAGAACGAGGCTGCTGCTTGACGACGCCCGACACCATCTTCCCGCGAACCGACGGCCCCACCGTGCCGATGGTCTCCGTCGGCCGAACGACGCGCCCCCGCAAGCTGTTCGACTCGACGTGGCGCAGCTCGTGCCCCATCCGCCCTCGACACAGCGTCGCCAGGCGAACGGCGCGCTACGTCGCGATCCTCTTTCTCGCACTGCTCATCGGTGCTTACGCATATGTCACCGACGACGCCCGCCTGGGAAGGCTTGCCGCCGGGTTTGTGGGTGAGCTCGTCGGTGCAGAGGTGGAAGTCCGCGAGGTGTCGTTTCGACTGTTCGAGGGCATCGAGCTGGCCGACGTTAGGCTGCTCGTGCCGGAGCCTGATCCCGACAGCGAAGCGCCGGCGTTGTCGGAGGAAGACCGCCTCGTGCTGACGGCGCGAGCGATCTTCATCGAGTACGCCGATTACAACATCCTGCGGTTTCTCGCCGGCAACTTTTCGGGCGCGCGGGTCACCGCACTCGATCCACACATCCGTCTGGTGGAAAACACCGACACGGGCGTGCTCAATATTCAACAGCTCGGCATCGTCGCCGGACGCGAACCGGACGAGGGCCAAGAGGACGAAGAGCGTGCCACGATCAAGCCGCCGGCCGTCATTCTGCGGAACGCGCGCGTCGACGTCATGCGGCGTGAGGCGGACGTCCTGGAAACCGCGGCCAGCCTTGGCCTCGAAGCGCAGCTCAATCCGTTTCGCCAGCGACGACGCCAGGACGACGCCGTCACCTACAACCTCAATCTCGACCTCGATTTCGCCAAACGCGGCGACACGCCCACGCCTGAGGAAGACGAAGGCCCAAACAAACCCAACGCCAACGGCTCACTTACGCTCGGCGGTCGGGATCGTGCGGTCGCGTTCGACGCACGCTTGTCCGGCGTCGAGTTCGATCGCGTGGCCAACATGCTGCCGACACGCGTCGGCAGCTGGGCCAAAGAGCACGGCGTGTCGGGCCAGATGCAGGTGCCGGAGCTGAGCTTCAACTTCGTGCCGAGCCAGAGCGACGAGGACGAGGCGACGATGACCTTCCGGGCTCGTGCCGAGCTCAACCGCGGCCGGGCACTGCTCCGGCCTGACATCTGGCTGGACAACGGCGAGATTCTGGCACGCGAAGCCGCAGCGGCGGCGTTGGAGTCACTCGCGCTCAATCCCGACCTGCCGCCGGCACTTCGGGCGGACGTCTCGCGTTGGTCGCAAACGTGGCGACCTGAACCGATCCCGCTGCGCGACGCACGCGGCTATGTCGTGTTCGACGAGTCGGGCATCGCCGAAGCCGACTTCAGCGGTGAGATCGGTGGCAACCGACTCGAAATCCGCGGCGAGGCCTCGGGCTACGGACGCGACGCTGGCGTGCAGCTGACAGTCCGCACGCCCGATGGCGAGCCGTTCGACATGGCCGACGCGGCGCCGTTCATCTCGTCTCTGCCCAGGCCAATTCGCGAGGCGTTCCACCGATTCCGGCCGATGGGCCGGGCGAAGCTGGAGATGCGCGTCGATCGCGAGGAAGGCGGCCGGCCGGTCCTCTTCGTTGAGACCGACTTCTTCGACGGCTCGTTCGAACTCGAAGCGCTGCCCTACCGCGTTTACGACGCCACCGGCCGAATCCTGGTCCGCCCGATCGCCGACTCCGACGACGTGCGTCACGAGCTGGTCATCGAAGATCTCGTCGCGTTCGGCAATCCGCTCACCGTCAACCGCGACGCGACCGTCCGCGCCAACGGGCTGATTGGTCCGCTGGAGCGCTCGCCAGGCTTCCGCTTCGACGTGCAGGCGACCAACGTCGAATTCGAGCGTGCGTTGCTTGCGGCGCTTCCAACCGAAGCGCAGGAAGGCATTGCCGTGATGGATCCGTCATGGCATGAGGCGGTGCCAGGGCTGCCGAGGCTCGACTTTGCCGGCGACGTGGATGTCTTGGTCGTGCGTCCGCCGGGCGTGGACAAGCGTTGGAACTTCAGAGCCGAAATCGACGCCGCCCGGTTCAGCGGTGCGCTCGAGGCCTTCCCGTATCCGCTGGTGCAAGCCAACGGCAACCTGACCATCACCCAGGACGGCCTGACGCTCCACCGCAGTCGCATCGAACGCCCCGGCGGCGGTCACGTCGGGGCAGCCGGCGAAGTCCTTTGGAACGACACTGCGCGCGACGGACTTGAGTACGACTTTGCCATCTCCGGCAGACAAGTCGACATCGACGATGACCTGCTCGAAGCCCTGCCGCTCGCAGCCAGCGAGACCATCGGCGAGCTCGGCATCGGCGGCCGCGGCGATGTCACAGCTACCGTCAAAGGGACGGCCGAGTCCGATGTCGACTACGACGTCACGCTCGACCTTCATGCCGGTCGAATCTGGCCCGCCGGGTTCACGTTTTACCTCGAAGACGTACAGGGCGAGGCGCGTGTCCTGCCCGAGCAAGTCGTCCTCGCGGGCGTCGCCGGGCGTCGCGATAACACGCGCATCGGTGTCGATGGCACGATCGGGCTCGCGGAAGACGGGCCGCTCTTCTTTTCGAGTCTCACGATCGTCGCCGACGGCTTGCCGCTGGACACAGGGCTCTACGACCTCCTCCCACTCACCGCCCGCGACGCCTGGGACTGGCTCCGCCCGACCATCGGCACCATCGATGCCAACGGCTCGATGCGCTTCCCGACGATCCTCCTCACAGCCGACGACGAGGACGAGGAAGTCGACCCGGCGCTGTTCGACGACATCGACATAAACATCGATCTCGCGCTCCACGATGTCGCGGCGACGCCGCTCGGCTTCCCGTATCCGCTCGGCGGCATCAACGGCAGCCTGAACGTGACAACGGACACGATCGAGCTGCACCGCCTGACCGCCGGGCGACTCGACTTGGACGGGCCGAGCTTCGACGTGACGGGCGTGGGCGATCTGACCGTCGAATCGTCGCCGTCCGGGATTTGGACGCTCGATGTCGAGGCGGCAGGCATTCCGGTCGACGCCGCCCTCGTCGCCGCGGTGCCCGAGGGCGTGGCTGAGTTGTTCGAGACGCTGCTGTTCACCGGCACGCTCGGAGCCGATGTGCCGAATCTCAAGATCATCACCAAAGTCGACGAGGAAGTCGAATCCGACGCCGACATCGACGGCCGGATCTTCGTAAAAGACGCGAGCTTCGACATCGGCGTGCCCGTCTCGGGCTTCAACGGCCACGTCGACCTGGACATCGTTCGCCGGCTGGAATCGATGCAGGAACTGACGGCCGACGTGACCGGCCAGTCGTTCCAAGCCTTCGGTCGGCCTGGCAGCGGCCTGGCGCTGAACGCGTGGCTCGACAAGCCGGCCGAGACGCTTCACTTCGACAACATCAACGCCGATCTCTCCGGCGGCTTGCTCGAATCGTCGGCCACGATGGACTGGTTCGAGGACGAGGAGCGCGACACCAGCTACGAGGCACGCGTCCGCGTCGAGGGCGTCGCCTTCGAGCAGCTCACCGGCGCCGAATTCGGCGGAGGTTTCGGCGACGGCATCGTCGCGGCAGAACTGCGCATGCAAGGCATCCAAGGCCGACCTGAGACCCGCCGTGGCCGGGGATCGCTGCGCGTGACCGGCGAGCGGCTCTACAGCCTGCCGGTGGTCGTCAACGTGATTCGCGTCGGCAATCTGCTCCTGCCGAGCGAGTTGGACATCAGCCGCATCCAGGCCGAGTTCCACGACGACGGCGGACGCGTCACCATCGATGATCTGGCCGTCTGGCTCGCCAGCGACCTGGTTGGAACCAACCCCGGCCCCGAGAGCTTCAGCGGACGAGGCGTGGTCGACGTCAACGAAGGTCAGTGGCGACTCGAAATCGGCCCAGGCCCAGGCGGCTGGGAACGCGTCCCGGTCTTCGGCAACTTCGCACGCTTCACCCGCAATGAGTTGCTCGTCACGACCTTCGCCGACAAGTTCGACATCGAAGACTCCGACGACGAGGTGCTGACGATCCGCCCGACCGTCGATGGCGAGACCGTGCGCTGATTCGCTCACGAGGATTTGTTACCCTTTGGCAGCGACCTGCAGCTGTACCCGTTCCTGAGGAGGTTCGCGATGCCCAGTGCCACCCAGACGCCAATCACCCAGAAGGCAACAACCACCAAGCCTTCTAAGCCCAAGCGCCGCCCGCTCGTGCCGTGGCACGTCATCCTTCTCGATGACGATGATCACACCTACGCGTATGTGATCCACATGCTCGCCACCGTCTGCGGCCACGCTGCCGACCGAGCGTTCCGCCTGGCCAAGGAAGTCGACGAGTCCGGCCGCGTCATCGTCTTCACCGGCCACCGCGAGCTGGCCGAACTCAAACGCGAACAGATCCTCGCCTTCGGCAGCGACATCCGCATCGCCAGCAGCAAGGGCTCCATGACCGCCGTCCTTGAAAAGGCTCGCTGAGGCAGAGGCGTACGGTCACGCCTCACGATGGATCATTTCCAGCACAAGAATGGCGAGCTGTATTGCGAAGACGTACCAGCCTCGACGTTGGCCGAGGTCTACGGGACGCCGCTGTACGTCTATTCGCGGGCGACGTTGCTTCGGCATTACCAACAGGTGGCCGAGGCGTTTGCGCCGGTCGATCCGACGGTCTGCTACTCCATCAAGAGCAACGGCAACTTGTCCCTATGCCGACTCCTCGTCGAGGCCGGCTGTGGGATGGACGTCACCAGCGGCGGCGAGCTGTTCCGGGCGCTTCGTGCCGGCGTTGACCCGAAAAGGGTCATCTTCGCCGGCGTCGGAAAGACCGACGCGGAGATCCAGCAGGCACTCACCGCTGGCGGTGAGGGCATCGCTGCGTTCAACGTCGAGAGCGAAGCCGAGATCGAAAACCTCGCTCGCGTTGCCCAAGCTGCCGACACCGTCGCGACGGCCGCGCTTCGCGTGAACCCGGATGTCGATCCTGACACCCACGCCTACACGACCACCGGCAAGAAGGAGACGAAGTTCGGCGTGGACCTCGACCGGGCCGAGGCCGTCTTCGACAAGTACCGCGACCTTCCCGGCATCCGACTGGCCGGGCTGCACATGCACCTTGGCTCGCCGATCTACAGCGTCGAGCCGTACGTCCTGGCGACGCAGAAAATCAACGCGACCATCGACCGGCTTCGTGAGCAAGGCCATGCCGTCGAATGGTTCGACATCGGCGGTGGGTTTGGCGTGAATTACGAACACCCTGACCAGGCCCTGCCCGTCAGCGACTTCGCCGACGCGCTCGTCCCGCTCCTGAAGGATCGCGGCTACAAGGTCGCCATCGAGCCCGGCCGGTACATCGCCGGCAATGCGGGCGTCCTCTTGGGCCGGGTCCTGTACCGCAAGACCAGCGGCAGCAAGTCGTTCGTCATCTCCGACGTCGGCATGAACGACCTGCTTCGACCGAGCCTGTACGGCGCGTACCACTTCATCTGGCCAACCGCCGGCGACGGTCCAGCCAGCCGAGACAAGGATGTGGCCATTCCCGACGGCGAGACGGTCGACGTCGTCGGCCCGGTCTGCGAAACCGGTGACTTCGTCGCCCGAGGTCGACTGCTGCCGAAAACCGAGCGTGGCGATCTCATCGCGATCTACACGGCCGGGGCCTACGCCTTCAGCATGGCCAGCAACTACAACAACCGCCCGCGCCCTGCCGAAGTCCTGGTCGACGGCGATCGCCACACGCTGGTTCGCCGGCGCGAGACGTATGAAGACTTGGTCGCGTTGGAGACAGGCGTCGGCTGATGAGCCTCTGATAGTCTTTTTCCGTTCTAAGCCAAATGCGTCCGATGGTGCTCAATCGACGCTGTGCTCGAATCGCAGCGAAAGCTTGGCCGGAACGTAGAGGCCGACGCAGAGGCGGGTGCAGTGGGCGAGCGTGGTTGGGATGTCGCTTGTCCACGAGACGTCGCGGTTGACCTGGGAGGCTGGCAAGCCCGAGAGGTGAAGCTTGTCACCGGACGGTGCAGCAAGGACCAGGTTGCCGCCGCGGCAGAAGTGGGTTTCGCCGGCTTCAAGCGGTTGGCCGTCGAGGGTGACGGGCGTGCGGAAGTAGAACGCGAGCGTCGCGTCGAGGTGGTCTTGCGATGCGACATCGAGGTCGAGCGTCCACGTGTTCTCGTCGAACTCAATCGTCGCGTCGAAGGCCCAGCGCCGCGGAATCGTGGTGGGCTTTGGGTCTCGGCGGAACTGCATCGGGTGCGTCCAACCCTCTTGCGAACCTCGAAGTCGCCACTGTGTGTCGCTCTGGCGTTCAAGCGCGTGAGGCTCGATCGGAACACCTGGTCCGACCGTCAGGCGGAGCGATTGCAAAACAATGGAGCCGGCATGCAGGTGTAGCCAATCCTGGCTTCGCCCAGAGCGGTTGAAGTGACTGAAAATCGTGTCGTAGAAGTGCCCGCCCGGATCGGCAACGAGTGTGGTCGAGCGCGGCGTGTCGAGCACACGGGCGATGTGCTGCTCGGGGAAGTGCCAGGTCTTCTCGGTCGGCAGCGGCTCAGCCGGTGGCATGTCGCCCGGGCGATCGATGAGGTCGAAGAGCAGGTAGAGATCGCCGTAGCGGTTGACGGCTTCCTGCGCCATCGAGGTGAAGCGGCCGTCGCCCGTGTGCATCGCGACGCGTCGCGCCTCGGAGAAGATCGTCGACGGCCGGTTGGCAAGGCCGCGATCTTGACGGAAGCTGAAGGACGCGTCGGCCTCACCGTTGGGGTGACGCATCGCAATCATCAGCTCGTGGTTGCGAACGACGTGTGCCAGCAATTCGTCTTTGCCGAAATAGTCGGCCAAGAGGAGCATGCCCTGGTTGGCGACGGAGTTGTAGTTGGGGCTGCGTTCTTCAAACCAGAAGCCGTCCTCATCGCAGTCAATGCCGTCGGAGAGGTAGTCGTCGATCTTCGCGACATATCGCTCGTCAGGAAACAGCGAGTGCAGCACGGCCAGCGGAGCAGCGATGGCGGTCCACCGGTGGTTGGCTGACAAGGCTTCGCCCTCGACGAGCGCCTCGCCGGCCCGACGGAAGAACGTCTCGAGCGGCTCTTTGACGCGCTCGAACAACTCCGGTGCTCTTTGCTCTATGTGCCCATAGGCCTTGCCCATCGTCGGGACCGGGAAGCCCACCTCGTTGGGCGAGAAGTTCCCTCCCAGATCGAGCCGGCCGTCGGTCAGTTGGCGTTCGACGACGAAATCGATCGCGCGGACGATTGCGTTGTCGAGGCGCTGCGTGTCGACGTCGAGCACATCAGCCCAGCACCGCACCGCGCCGAGCAGGCCGATGTGATACGCCGCAGCCCTGCCGTCACAGTGTGGACTGTCGTCGCTATCTGGAAAGCCGCCTGATTCAGCCTGCCTGTCCAGCAACGAAAGGGATCTTGAACGCGCGACGTCGACGGCTTTGCGACAGTCGGCGGGAATCGGCGGAAGCTCTGGTGTCGGCATGAGGCTCAATCGCTCGTCGTCGAAAAGCGAAGCGGCAGCATGCTAGTGCCGACGGCAGTATCGGCTTGCCAGTCCTGCAGCGACAGTCGCGACTCCCACTTGAGCTCGCCAGGCGGCGCGGCGTCGAGGTCGGTCAGGCGGAGGTCGAAGCTCAGGCCGTCGCGCCAGTCGCCGGCGATACCGATGATGTAGCTCGCGACGTTGCCATCGACATCCCATTCCACGCTGAGGTCGTTCGCGGGTGCCCAATCGGAGTCGATCTTGCGAGACACACTCGCCGTCTGACCGTCGTGTGCGAGTGCGAGGTGGACCAGATCGCCGTCGGTGGTCGCGAGTAGCAGCTCGACGGCATCGCCCGTCGTGACGTCGCCGGAGTCGAGGCGGGCGTGGTGGATGTCGTCGGTCACTGCGACTTTGATGCGCAGCTGGTCGCCATCCACATCGAGCCAGACGTCGGCCGACGCGTCGTCTCTGCCCTGCCACATGAACGCCGCCGTGTTCGGATCGTGGTCGAGGCGGTTGTGGACGAACTGCTGCCAAGCGAGCTCAAAGTCGGGCTCGCCGTCGAAGTCGCCGGCAATCGAGGAGTAGATCGGTGCCGGCACGATGAGGGTTCCCGTCACGCCGCCCGGCAGCGTGTAGCCGAGTTGTGCAACCGGCAATGACGAGCCGAGCCAGTCGGCATGCGGGTCGACTGGCTCGGCGTCGAGAGAGGTCGTCGTTTCGTTGACGAAGTCGGCTCCTGCGGCGAGCGCGTAAACGAGTCGTTCGTCGTCCGTCTCACGGATGTCGTCGACCAACAGCAACGGTGCGACGGACGTCGGCTGTTCCACCGTGACGAGGTAGGTCGGTTGGCGGAGGAACCGCAGGACCGTCCCATCGCTCGTGACGTCGGCAAGTTGTGCATTGCCGAAGAGGTCGATTTGCGTCGCACCACCCCCAACCTCGACGGTCGCGAGCGCTTCGGCAAGGGCCGGGTCTTCGGTCCAGGTGAGTGTGACGAAGTCGCCTTCCTCGCGCTGGAAAACGAAGGCGAAGCGACCCTCGCCGACGTCGAGCTGCCCGACATACTTGGATTCGGGTTGTGCAATCAGACGTGCCGCTGTGACGTAGGCGAGTACGGCGGGTTTGGGTTGTTCGTCGACGTCGAACAGGCCGTAGGTGTGGCCGGCTTTGATTCGATTCTCGCGGGAGAGTGGGTGATCGGTCAGGCTGTACCAGACGTATCCGGCCGCGTTGTGGTGTCGGACTGCGGCGGCCTTTTTCGGTAGCGTTGCGGCCTGGTGGTACAGACCGTGCCGCGTGTCCATGCCGGTCTCGTTAAAGATCATCGGCTCGGTCACGCCGGCCGTGTCGCGGGCACGCACGACAAGGTCGTTCAGGCCGTTCCAGAAGCGTGGGAAGACGCCGTGCATGTGGAGCGTGTGGATGTCGAAGCTGTCCTGTGCTTCGAGCAGCACGGTCTCCTGGAAGCCGCGCTTGCGACCGCCGTGGACGAAGCCGGTGAAGCCGCCGGTCATCGTGACAAGGCCCGGCTGCTGCGAGACGATGTCGTGCGTCGCATGCAAGACTTCGAGATATTCCTCGACTGTTCCTTGGAAAAAGCCGATGTCGGGCTCGTTGAAGACCTCGTAGTAGCGCACGCGGTCGCCGTAGCGATCGATAAAGGCTTGCAAGAACGCCTTGAACGGCTCGATCTGCGGCGGCGTGCGATCTCGTCTCGGATGGTCCGTGTAACGCTCACGAACGGCCCAGGGTGCGGGCTTGCCGACGACGGTCTGAACGTGGATGTTGTGCCGCTCGGCCGCATCGACGATCGCGTCCATGCGTTCCCAATTCCACTCGCCGGGCTTGGGTTCAAGCTGCGGCCACTTGCGTGTCTGACGGACGTAGTTGGCACCGAGCTTGGAAGCGAGTTCGACGTAGCGGGCCGACTCTTCCGCATTGCTTCCGATCCGTGCCCCGTTGGCCAGACCGAAGAGAAAGTCGTCGGAATCAGCGCGACTCTCCAAGACGTCGTGCAGCTCGATCGACGCAAATGCGGCCTGTCCGATGTCGAGAGGACCTTGGCTGTGATCTGGCTCGAACGTGACCCGTGTGTCGAACACGTCGAAGCGCGTCGGTTTGGGAAGCGCCGTCGACCACTCGCCGCCGCGTGTCAGTCTGATGTGTTCGGATCCGGTGAGTGGTTCGCGATCGAGTTTGCCGCGGATCGACCATCGAAGCTGACCCGCGACGTCGGGCCCGCCGTTGGTGACGACGAGTTTCGGTGCGTCGTCTCCTGGGCTCCAGAGGTGGTTGACGCGACCGGTGACGAGTCGCACATCGAGCGACGCGGCCGTCCGCTCTGCGGGATCGCTTGGTAAGACGTCCGCCTGCTCCTCGACGAGTGCTGCATTGAAGATGATGGCCGGCTTGTCTGAGTCGCCGTCTGTGTAGTTCAGGTCGACGGCGTCGCCGATGCGGAGCGCGTGGAGATCGAGCCCAGCGGTCTCGCCTGCCTCGAATGCGTTGGCTGACTGTTCGAATCGGAACCGGAACCGCCCTCGCCACGGCGCGTCGCCCTCGCCGACGGTGATCGGCACGACCACCTCGGCCCGGCCGTCGGGGACGGGCAGCCGACTCGTCGAGCGACCTTCCGCGTTGCCACGCTCTTCGACGAAGACGTCGGCGTAGCCGAGTTCGCCGATGGGGGTCCAGTCGAGACGAAGCTCGTGCGTTCCTGCGGCAAGACCTGGACTGGTCACATCGACGGCGACGAGTACACGACGATCTTCGCGACGAACGCCCTCGCTTCGCATCGATTCCAAAGGCCTAGCACGGATGACAAGGGCTTCGCCAGCACTTGTGGCATCCGCTTGCCGCGTCACCGAAGCCTCCGCTGACCGGACTGCCAGACGGCCAGCTGAGGCGTTGGCGGCCCCGAACTGGATCGATAGAGCGACAACGAGGATCGAGATGACGTAGCGCAAAAGACCTCCTGGGCGGGATGCTGGACCAGCAGCAATGTACCAATGGTTCACAATACGTCAAGATCGGAACCAACGGTTGCAATCCAGAGAACCTTTGGTAGAATCACCGTTGGATGTGCTCGATGCTTGCTACGCCCGCTTCCCCGACAACGAGCTCCAGTGAGCGACGAATCGCTCCTAACGGGCTGCTGGGGCTGATTGCAGACCAATCGCACCGACCCGGCGACCCCATCTTGCCGGAGCGGACGCTGGCCGCACGATTGGGCGTTGGACGCAAAGCAATCCGGGATGAACTCGAACGGCTCGAGGCCGAGGGCGTGGTCGGCAAAGCTGGCAAGCGTGCCAGGGTCCTGCGCGTCGAGCTCACGCCGGAGGGCCATGTCGCCCGGCAAGGTGTCGTGGGTGGCGTGCGTGGCCAGAGTTTGAGCGGGAACAAGGCCGACCGCATTGCGCTGCTCATTGACATGGGCAAGCACCCCGCCACTCACACGCAGCCGGGGTGGTCCTTCTTCGTCGCCAGTGGAACCAACTTCGAGGCCGCAACGGTTCACCGAGACGTGCTGACCGTTCGCGTTGATCGCAAGACGGCAACGGACGAGAAGCTGTGGCACGAGCGCGCGTCCGAGCTGTCGCGAAATGTGTCCGGAGTCGTGGTCGGCCCGTTCCAC
>JBCDKH010000022.1 GCA_038746835.1 Planctomycetota bacterium
GGAGCTCGGCCTGTGGACGTCGAGCGTGACCGACGAGTACGTGCCGTACATCGTGCCGCAGGAGCACGGCCTCAAGACCGATGTCCGCTGGGGCGAGTTGTCGACGCCGAGCACGCCGCGGCAGTCACTGCGCGTCGTGCCTTACGCGCCGATGAGCTTCTCGGCAAGCCACTTCACGCCCGAAGACCTGACTAAGGCGTTCCACACGTACGACCTGTCACCGCGCGACAAAGTCGTCGTTTGCCTCGACGCCTTCCACCGCGGCCTGGGCACGGCCAGCTGTGGGCCGGACACGCTTGATGCGTACCGATCGCGTGCGCGTCGCTATCGGCTCACGTGCACGATGCTTCCGACGGCCTGACGATCATGCCGCCAACGACACCGCCGGCTTTTGGAAGTCGTCAGCTGTCGCGAGGCGGCCGTCGATGATCTGCGATCCGGTCGGCAGCATGACGAGGCCGCGTGCGATGTCGGGGTCGAGCGGCTTGCCGAACAGGTAGCCCTGCAGAAGGTCGCAGCCCAAGTCCTTGAGCATGTCCCACTGCAGCAGGTTCTCGACCCCCTCGGCAACGAGGTCGATCTTCATCGCCTTGGTGAGCGTCACGATCGCTTCGATGACGGCGGCGTAATCGTCGCGCTGGCCGAGTTGGCGAATGAACGAGCGGTCGAGCTTGACGCAGTCGAGCGGGAACTGATGCAGGCACGACAGACTGCTGTAGCCGGTGCCGAAGTCGTCCATGACGACGCGGACGCCGGTGTTGCGGAGTTCGCGGAGTCGCTGGACGCTTTCGTCCGGGTTTTCCATGACGCCGCTCTCGGTCACTTCGAGCTTCAGTCGCCCACCGCCGAGGTTGTAGCGCTTCTGGACTTCGGCGACGCGTTCGACCAGGTCGGGCTCGAGCAGCTGCCGACGGCTGAGATTGATGTTGATCGCGACGGGCAGCGTCGACGGGTCGTTCTTGCTCGGCAGCGTCGCGGGAATCGGTGCCAGACCGGTGCCGTCGCGCGACAGCCAGCCTGCGAATGCGCCGGCCGCCTCGTCGAGCATCCAGCCGCCGATCTCGCCGATCAGGCCGCTCTCTTCTGCGGTGTCGATGAAGGCGGCGGGTGAGAGCAGGCCGTCGTTGGGATGCTGCCAGCGGATCAGGGCTTCGAAGCCGGCGAGCGTGCCGTCGCCGGCGCGGACGATCGGCTGGTAGACAACGCGGAGCTCGCCGCGGTCGGCCGCGCCACGCAGGTCGGTCTCGACGCGCGCCCGTCGACGCGACTCCTCGCGCATCTGCTTGCTGAAGACGGCGACGTTTCCGCGGCCGGACATCTTCACCTGACGCATTGCGGCGTCTGCGTCGCGTAGGGCGTCCTCAGCCGTGCCGTAGCCGTGAACGCTCGACGTCACGCCGAGGCTCGCGGTCATTGCGACGGGCTTGTCACCGACGCTGTACGGCTCCGAAAGCACGTCGCACAGCCGCTGGGCGACGACTTCCGCGTCGTCGTCGTCGGTAAGGTCGTTGAGCAGAACGACGAACTCGTCGCCACCGATACGCGCGGCAGTGTGGCTCGGGCGTCGTTCATCGTCGTCGACGAGTGTGCCGCTTGACTTGTTTTGCCCGACGACGTCTGTCAGACGCACGGCCTCGCCGAGGCGATTGCCGACGATGCGGAGCAGTTCATCGCCCGCCGCTTCGCCGACGGATTCGTTGACGAGTTTGAAGCGGTCGACGTCGATGAAGACCAGGCCGAAGCGATAATCTGGATCCTGTTCGCTCTGCTGAACGGCCACGCTGAGTCGCTGCTGGAACGTGCGTCGGTTCGGCAGGTTCGTCAGGCGATCGAGCACCTGGGCCCGCTGCAGATCGGCGGTGCGGCTGCGAACGAGCAGCTCGAGCTGGTCGACGTGTTGTTCTGCGCGACGTGCAAGACGCCACTTCTCGCTGAGCGCGACGGCGATCTGGCGAATCTCAATGAGGTCGAACGGCTTCTTGAGGATCAGGAGTCGATCGCTCGTGCCGAGCTCGTCCAGCACGTCGCCCCACGCGCGATCGCTGTATGCCGTGCAGATGCAGGTCTGGATGCGGTGGTCGATCTCCCAGATTTGCCGGACGGTCTCGATGCCGTCGATACCGGGCGGCATGCGCATGTCGACGAAGACCAGCTCGTACGGCTGATCCTGCTCGGTCGCTTGCCGAATGATCTCGACGCCTTCTGCGCCGCCCGAGGCGTGGGCGAGTTCGAACCTCGGACCACTGCGACGACGACGGTCTTTGTTGGCGGGCTGGAGCGCATCGGCGAACAGCTTCTTCGCGGCATCGGCGACGCGATCGCTCGCCGCTGCACTGAGCGGAGAATCGACGAGGATTTTCTTGAAGTCCGAGTGAATCGCCGGGTTGTCGTCAATCACCAGCACACGACGCGGTGTGGAAGATCGCCACGCGTCGACGGGCAAACCTTCAGGTGATGTCAGTGGGAAGCGACTCTCCTGCCGGGAGTCGCTCGGGGTTCGGTCGCTCATGGCAAATTCTCGTCCGGCGGTTTCGGGAGGTTTGACGAGACGTCGACGACCGTCTCCTCAGGCAGCAACGCGGTAGGTCTTGGTAGTCGATTGATTCGGATCGATCGGGAGCCGAAGCTCGAAGCGGGCACCGGCACCAATGCCGCCGCTCATCGCTCGAATGCTTCCTCCCAATTCGTCGGCCGTCAGGGCACATGAGTGAAGCCCGAAACCGTGCCCACTTGATCGGGTGGTAAATCCGTGACGAAACAGCGTCCCGGCCTCGCGCTGCGGAAAGCCTCGCCCGTTGTCCTGGACGAACAGCGTCACCTCGTTCAGGTTCGATCGCGACGCTCCGATGCGAATCGAGCGCTTCTGCGGCTCGACCTCGGAGACCGCCCACGTCGCGTTGGAGACAAAGTTGCCCAGAATCTGGATCACCCGGCCGCCGTCGGTGTGGAAGCTGGGAAGGTCCGATTCGATGTCGGTTTCAATGCCGCCGGCATCTTCGCCGCCGCGGGTGTGCAGCGCGAGGGTGCGGGTGATCAGATCGGACGCTTCAACTTGGTCCATCAGGCCGCGTGCGCCGTCCTGACGATCGACGAAGCTCTGCTGCGACTGGACGATCTGCCGGATGTGCGCGATGCCCGAGTCGATCTGTGTGAGTTCCTGCACGACGCTGTTGCGCTCGGAGTCGAGCTTTTCGAGGCAGGCTTCGAGGTACGCACCGACGTGGCGGCCGCGACCATCGGGCGCGACGAAGTCGGCCCAGGCGTCGTCGGCTTCGACCTGTTGCAAAAGTTCGACGAGACGTCGCAGGTCAGTCGAGATGTCGGGGCCGTCCCGGTCATTCGAACCGGTCGCGAGTGTGTCCAAAGCGGTCGAGGCGGCGACGTTCATGCTGTTGAGCACGTTGCCGACGTTGTGGATGACGCCCGAAGCCACCTCTGCCTGACCGGCAATGCGGCTCGTCTCGATCAGTTCATTGCGGACCACGCGGAGCAGGTCGCTCTGGCCACGCAGCAGGACGTGGACGTCGAGCAGGAAGTAGTCGTCCTCGTCGCGATTGCCCAGAACGACGATCGGGTCGTAACGCGAACGCTCGTCCCGCGAGATGGCGGCCTCGGCGGCGGCGGTGATGGTCTGATCGGCGGTCAGCACGAGCGTCGGGATCGCCAACTCGACCAGCGCTTCCGAGACCGGGCGACGCCAATACAGATCGCGAACGAACGGCCGCGTCATTTCCCGGGACAGCGTCGCCATCGAGACGACGGTCACCTCTTCACGATCATCGAAGGGCGGGACGACGACCGCAGAAGATGAGGTCTGCTTTTCGACGGTTTCGACCAGGCTACCGAACAACTCGTCGGGTGCCAGCCAAAAGGGATCGATGCCTTTCGAGCGGAGCGATTCGAGCGAATCGGCTTTGGCAGAGGCGGCGTGTGCGAAGTTGGTGGAGGGCAGATCCATCTGGGCGATGATGAGCTGGTACGGGCTTGCTCGCTCTGCCCCCGAGCGACAACATGATCCAGATCGGTCAATCTGAGGGCCGGGTTGATCTGAGGTTCGCGTCGACTTGGCGTGGCGCGCGGTCTCGACGGTTTTGACGTGTCGAAAGGCCGGTCCAGTAATCATCAGCGATGCGACACCCGAAACGAATCGAGCCCGGGCCTGGGCAGGAGTCGGTCTGGGACTATCCGCGCCCGCCACGGCTGGAGCCGGTCGGTCAGCGTGTGACCGTCGAGCTGGCCGGCAAGACGATTGCAGACTCGATGGCCGCACTGCGTGTGCTGGAGACGAGTCACCCGCCGACGATCTACATCCCGCCAGCTGACGTTCGGCTGGAGCTGCTCGCAGAGACAGGTCGTTCGTCGGCGTGCGAGTGGAAGGGCCGGGCGACCTACGCGGACCTCGTCGTCGGCGACGTCACGCGTCGCGAGGCGGCGTGGACATACCGATCGCCTGTGCCCTCGTTCGCCGGGCTGAAGGACCACTGGTCGTTCTACCCGTCGCGCGTCGACCGCTGCACCATCGGCGACTGGGTCGTCGAGGCGCAGGAGGGCGACTTCTACGGCGGCTGGAAGACGCCCAACCTCGTCGGCCCATTCAAAGGCGGAGCCGGGACGTGGGGCTGGTAAGGCACCATCTATCATCCCGAGCGCAGACGAGGTCCTTCGACTCGCTGCGCTCGCTCAGGATGACGGCGATTATTCGCTCAGGCTCTTGATGTCCTGGAAGGTCGGGGCGAGTCGCTCGTACTGCTTGGCGTAGACCTCGACGTACTTCTTGTACGCCTCGGCCGAACGCTTCTTGGGACGAACGACGTCGCCAGCCTTGATGAGCTGCTTGCACGCGGCTGGGACGGACTTGTAGTTGCCCAGGCCCACGCCGGCGAGCAGGGCCGCACCGAAGGCTGCACCTTCTTCGCTGTTGGTAGTGGCGACCGGGGCGTCGTAGATGTCGGCCTGAAGCTGACGCCAGAACGCGCTCTTGGCCCCGCCGCCGGTGGTGCGGACCTGCCGGATGTTGACGCCCATCTCGCCGCGCATGATTTCCAGCATGCGGCCCATGTTGTACGTGACGCCTTCGATGAGGCTCCGCACGAGGTGGGCCGGCTGGGTCCGACGCGTCATGCCGATCCAGCACGCGCGGGCGTCGGGGTCCGGATACGGGCACCGCTCGCCGGTCAGGAAGGGCATGAAGAACAGGCCTTCGCTGCCGATGGGAGCCTTTTCCGCCATCTTGACGAGGTTGTCGAAGACGGCGTCCGGCTTGGCCTTGCCCTTGGGCTTCTCGGCGAATTCGTCCGCGTACCACTGCAGCGAACCCGCCGCCGAGAGCATGCAGCCGAAGTTGACGTACGCGTCAGGCACCGCATGGCACATCGTGGCGATGCGGCCGGGCTGCTGGCCGTTGGTGTCGAGCGCGACGCGGTCGCTGTGCGCCGCCATCACGCCGCCCGTGCCGAGGTTGGCGTTGATGAGGCCTTGCTCGACGACGCCCATGCCGACCGCACCGGTCATGACGTCACCACTGCCTGCGAAGACAGGCGTGTTCTCGTTTAGGCCCAAGGCCGCGGCAGCCTCCTTGTGCAGCTCGCCGGTCTGAGCGGTGCTCTCGACAACGTCGGGCAGGTGGGCCCGGTCGATCTTGAGCATGTCGAGCAGCGTGGTCGACCACTGCCGACTGCGGACGTCGAGCATGCACATGCCCGACGCGTCGCCGACGTCGGTGACGTACAAGCCGGTCATGCGGTAGCGGATGTAGTCCTTGGGCAGGACGACCTTTTCGAGTCGGCCGAACTTCTTGGCCTCGTTCTTCTTGAACCAGAGGAACTTGGGCAGGGTGTAGCCGGTCAGCGGGAGGTTGCCGGTGAGGTCGAGCATGCGTTGCTCGCCGCCGACGGTTTCGAGGATCTGCTTGGATTCCTCGCCGGTCCGCTGGTCGTTCCAGAGGATGGCCAGCCGCAGCACGCGGCCTTTTTCGTCCAGAAAGACGCTGCCGTGCATCTGGCCCGACAGGCCGATGGCGATGATGTCGTCCTTGGTGATCTTGGCAGCGCGGAGGGCTCCGCGGACGGACTTCTGGACGGCACCCCACCATTCGAGCGGGTCTTGCTCGGTCCAGCCGGGCTTGGGCGTGACGAGCGTGTGGGGCGAGGTGGCGGTTCCTTTGACCTTGCCATCGGGGCCCAGAACAAGGCTTTTCGTGCCGCTGGTGCCGATATCAATCCCGAGCAGGTGGGGCATTGGAGGAAACCTAGCGGAAAAACACCCAAATCGGAAACCGGCCTCACACAAATGACTGACTGGCCGGCGATTCCGTCCGCTCGGATGTGCCGGCTCGTACGCTCGCCGCGTGCTGCTGTCCGCCCAGAACCTCCGCCTCGGCCTGGGTGGCAAGACCCTCTTCGACCGACTCAGCCTCCGACTCGATCGCGGCGATCGCGTCGGGCTGGTCGGGGACAACGGTACCGGCAAGACCACGCTCCTCCGCTGCCTCAGCCGCGATCTTGAGCCCGACGACGGCACCGTCAACGCCGCCCGTGGCACCAGCGTCGGCTACCTGAAGCAGGATCCCGACTTCACGCCCGGCCAGACCGTCCTCGACGAGGCCGAGGGCGCCTTCGCTCAGCTGCATGAACTCGCGGCCGAGCTCCGGCGGCTCGAACACGCCATGGCCGACGGCGACGACGAGGCCTTGGACGCTTACGGGAAGGTTTCGCACGACTACGAGGAGGCCGGCGGCTACGCGTGGCACCACCGCCTCGAAGCCGCCCTCGACGGCGTTGGTCTGGCCAAGGACACATGGAACCTCGACACCGACCGCCTCTCCGGCGGGCAGCGGTCACGCCTCCAGCTGGCCAAGCTGCTCATCCACAAGCCGGATGTCCTGCTGCTCGACGAGCCGACCAACCACCTCGATCTCGCCGCCATCGAGTGGCTCGAGGGCGAGCTTGGGCGGTACGAAGGGTGCGTCCTGATCGTCAGCCACGACCGGTTCCTGCTCGATCGCTTCGCCAACCGCATCGACCACCTCGCGGGCGGGAAGATCGAGAGCTACCCCGGCAACTACGCGGCTTTCCTGAAGCAGCGCGAGGCGGCGGAGCTGACGCGACAGCGGGCGTTCGAGAAGCAGCAGAAGGACATCGAAAAGCAGGCCGAGTTCGTGCGACGGTTCAAGGCCGGCCAGCGTGCCCGGCAGGCGAAGGGTCGCGAGACGCGGCTGAACCGGCTGCTCGCCAGCGACGACCTCGTCGTCGACGCCACGAAGCAGCAGGCGATGCGGATCAGCTTCTCGGCCGACGCGGTGAAGTCGGATCGCGTCCTGCAGGTCAGCGGCCTGGCCAAGGGCTTCGGCGAACGCGGGCCGCTGTGGCAGGGCGTCGGGTTCACCGTCGCGCCCGGTGAGCGACTGGGCATCGTCGGGCCCAATGGCTGCGGGAAGACGACGCTGCTCCGATGCCTCGTCGGCGACGCCGATGCCGATTCGGGCGAGGTCCGTTGGGGCCCGAAGCTGACGATCGGCTATTACGACCAGCGGCTGGACGACTTCGACCCGGACAACACCATCCTCGACGAGCTCTACCCGACCGCCGCCGAAGAGGGCGTGTCGGAGGCCGGCTTGCGCGACGCCCTCGGCGCGATGCGGTTCAGCGGCGACGACTCGTTCAAGCCAATGAGCGCGCTCTCCGGCGGCGAGCGGGCACGGGTAGCGCTCGTGCGACTGCTCCTGCGCCGTGCGAACGTGCTGCTGCTCGACGAGCCGACGAACCACCTCGACATCGCTAGCCGAGAGGCGTTGGAGCACGCCCTCGGCGACTATCCCGGCACGGTCGTGGCGGTCAGTCACGACCGCTACTTCCTCGATCGCATCGCCGGCCGACTGCTGGTGTTCCAGCCGCCGAGCGTGGTCGACTTTCGCGGGGCTTGGCACCAGTGGCTCGATCATCGCGACGCGGCGAGAGTCACGCCGCAGCCAAAGCTCAAAGCCTCACCGACGAAGCACGTTCCGTCCAAATCCGTCAAACCTGCCGCCGGCAAGAACAAGTTCGCGCGTCCCTTCGGCACGCTTGCGACGCCGAAGCTCGAGGCGAAGATCACCGAAACGGAAATCGAGATCGCCGACCTCAACGAGGCCTTCGCGACGGCTCCGACCGACCCCGCCGAAGCCCGCGAACGCGCGGCCGAGCTAGAGCGGCTGACGACGCAGCTGCAACAGCTCGAAGAGGAGTACTACGACCGCGACGACGCGTGACGTTCACCGTCATCCTGAGCGAGCGCAGCGAGTCGAAGGACCTCGCCCGGACGTGTCGTCGCACGATCGTCCGCTGCGATGTCCCTCGTCTGCGCGCGGGATGACGGATTAAGGAAGCGATCAGTACGTGATCCGCATCGCCTTCTCGACGGCCTCGATCACACGACGCACGTGGAAGGGCTTGGTGAGGAAGGCGTCGAAGCCCTGACGCGTCAGACGTGCGCCGGCCTCGTCGTTCATGCGGTCGCTCATCGCGACCAGCTTCGTCAGCTGAAGGTCCGGCTGGTGTTTCACCAGATCGACCACGGCCTCGGGTGAGACGTCGCCGAGGTGGACGTTCAGGAACATAACGTTCGGCCGGAACCGCGCTGCCAGCACACCGGCGGCGAAGGCGTTCTCGGCGATTTCGACTTCGTACCGGGCCTCGTCTTCGAGGATCTTTTCCAGCACGTCGGTCACGTCGCGCTCGTCGTCGACGATGAGGACGCGGGTGTTCCCGGTCTTGAGTCCGCCCAGCGGAATGTCGTGTTCCTTCATGAACCGGACGAGGTGGTTCAGCGGGATGCGGCGGTCCTTGGAGCCGGGAATGCGGTACCCCTTGAGGCTGCCGGAGTCGAACCACTTGCTGACGGTGCGCGGTGCGACGTTACAGATTTTGGCGACTTCGCCTGTTGTCAGAACGTCTTTGGCCTTGAGCTCTTGCATGATTCTCCCTACTTCGTAAGTCGGTCAGGCCCGCAGCACGTCCCTCGTCCGGGGTTGCCGGCACGATCGGAACAGGCGGCGTTGGCCGGTGCGACCGAAACGTACGACACGACCGCCATGCGTGCGGCCGTCGGCAAGGTCCGATAGATTCGCCCATCCCGGCCCGCCAGACGCGTTTCTCAGACCGCCATGCACGTCCTGTTCGTCCATCCGAATTTTCCCGCACAATTCGGCCACGTCGCGGCGCACCTCGCACGCTCCCGCGGCTGGACCACCACGTTCGTCAGCGAGACGCCCGCCGGTACCCGACGCCTTGGCGAGGGCCGGCTGGAAAAGATCCAATACAAAACCCGCGGAGGCGCGACGCGGCAGACGCATTTCTGCTCGCGCACCTTCGAAAACGCCGTCTGGCACACCGACGCCGTCTTCCGTTCGCTGCTCGCCCGGCCGGACATCGAGCCCGACCTCATCGTCGGCCACAGCGGCTTTGGCAGCACGCTCTTCCTGCGCGAGCTCTTCCCTGCGACGCCGATCATCAACCTGTTCGAGTACTACTACAACGGCCACGATGAGCAGAGCGACATGACGTTCCGCCACGACCTCGCCTGGCCGGTTGAGCCGGACAAGTTTCTGCGGAGCCGTTGCCGCAACGCGATGATCCTGCTCGACCTGCAGAACTGCCAGCTCGGCTACTGCCCGACGCCGTTCCAGCGGTCTCGCTTCCCGGACGAGTACGCCGGCAAGCTGCGCGTGCTGTTCGACGGCATCGACACCGACGTCTGGCACCCGCGCGACAACACGCTTCGGCACGACGGCGAACGGACGATCGCCGGCGTCACACTGCCGGCGGGGGCAAAGCTGGTCACGTACTGCGCTCGTGGGTTCGAATCGATGCGCGGCTTCGACCTCTTCATGCGGGCCGTGCGACGCATCACGCAGGCGCGCGACGACGTGCAGGTGCTCGTCTTCGGCACCGACCGCATCGCCTACGGCGGCGACGAGCAACACACCGGCGACAAGACGTTCAAGCAGTGGACGCTCGAGCACGACGACGTCCGCGGCTACGACGCCGATCGCGTCCACTTCCTCGGCCGGCGTCCGCCGACGGAGTTGGCCGAGGCGTTTGCGGCGAGCGACGCGCACCTGTACCTGACCGTGCCGTTCGTGCTCAGCTGGAGCCTCGTCAACGCGATGGCATGTGGAGCGCCGATCGTTGCGGGCGACACTGCACCGGTGCACGACCTTGTCACCGAAGATGAGACCGGCGTCTTTGCCGACTTTTTCGACCCCGGCGACCTGGCGGACAAGACGCTGCACGTGCTCGCCGACGCCGATCGCGCTCGACGACTCGGCGATGCCGCAGCCTCGCTCATTCGCGAGCAGTACTCGATGTCGGCGATCCTCCCCCAGATGGAGTTGTTGTACGAGGAAGCCCGCACCATCCAGACCGGCCTCGAAGCGCCTCGCCCGCGTCCCACGCCACCGCCGGCGCCACCAAAACCGGCGCCGCCAACCAAGATCTTCGCCGGCTGAAACAGAGCACCCGCGTCGATCGACGCGGGCGGTTCATGGAGCTACCGGGATTCGAACCCGGACTTTCTCGATGCGACCGAGATGTCCTCCCATTAGACTATAGCCCCGCGGAGCTTTCGCTCGGGCGAGAGGGACGATAGTGAGCGGGGCAGGTGAATCAAGTCACGATGGTCAGGCGCTTCGTGCGTTTGCGCGGAGCATGAAGCGGAAAGACATCGCCATAGATGGCAAGCATTGCTTGTATTGCCGCGGCGGCAGCCGTACCCTGCGGCCCATGTTGGGCGCAAACAATTCGATGGTGCAGCAGGATCACGACGACGGACAATTGGTGGGCCCGCTTCTGACTTTGGATAAGCCGGAACTTGACCGTCTCTCAGAGCTTTTTCGCCTCCTCGGCGATCGGACACGCTTGTCGATCCTGCAACTTCTCAGTGCCGGCGAGACCAATGTCGGCAAGCTCTGCCAGCTGCTGTCGTTGCCACAGCCGACGGTGAGCCACCACCTGAGCCTCCTCCGCGTCAGCGGCCTGATTGATAACCGTCGCGCCGGGAAGCAGGTCTTCTACCGACTCAACGGCCGCATCTCGCCCGCTGCGTTGCCGGGTGAGGGCGACGGTGATCACGGCGTGCTTCAGCAGACCGAGGCGGCCTCGGAGATTCTCCAGGACGAGCAGGGCAACGACGTCGACCCGACCGGCATGCAGATCAAGGGTCGAGGCTTCGCCGTGCAAATCCTGGCCTCCGAAGACGGCCATCCGACCGACGCCACGTCCCACTGAGTAAAGCGTGATCACTCGCTAGCGCACGAAGACACTTCGCTCGTCGTCGATGGCCTGCGTTGAGAAGACGCTCGCGACACGTGCGTCGAGCCCGGAGGTCGGTGCGAGACTGCTCGCGGCGGGATCTGCGGATCTGGCGATGAAGTAGCTTTGCTTCCCGCCCGTGTACTGACGCGTCTCGCCGTTCTGCGTCTCGGTGACGAGAATGGTGGGCGAGTTGTTCACGCCAGGGTCATAACGCTTCACGGCGGCGAGGCCGAAGTTCGCATCGGTGACGCGGAAGGCGGGTTCGTCCGCCGCCCACGTGCCGGCGTTGAGGTGCAGGACGCCGCCGAGCAGTTCGGTGCTTCCGCCGCCGAGCGTGTGGATGAAGGTGAACGACGCGCTGCCGCGGTACTCGGTCTTGAGTCCGAGGATGGACGCGGTCCCGCCGTCGTTGGTGAAGTACGCGCCGGTGCCGAGCGTGTCGCCGGGAGGCTCCATGTTGATCTGCTTGAACCAGCCGTTCTGGTTCGCCATGTCGACCTGACGGACGATCACGTCCTCGAGAAAGACGTCGCCCGTGCCAGCGGCCGTGTTGGTGTAGGAGCGGACGCCCGAATCGCTGACGACCAGAGTGCGGGTCGCGTTGTGCTCGATGGCGACGCTGTTGTTGAAGTTGCCGTACAGCCGGTCGATTCGGACGGTCGAGGCCGCACCGTCGTCGAGGCGAATGGTGCCGTCGCCGCTGACGGTTCCGCCGAACGCGACGAGGCGTTCGACGTCGCCGCGCAGGATGAGCGTGCCATCGATGTCGAAGCCACTCGGTCCGTCGAGGACGACGGTCTTGATGCCCGGCGTATCGATCGCGGCCTGGATGGCAGCAGTGTCGTCGCCCGGGCCGTTGGTCAGCACGATCCACTCGCTGGTCGGGTCGCCGCCGTCGACGCGGGGCGTGTCGCGAATCTCGAGGTCGAGGCTGGTCTCGGTCGTGTCGAAGAGCGTCGCGAAGCCGTCGCTCTGATTGCTGCCCCACGACGACGCCTCGGCCACGACGTCGTCGCCGAGCGACTGAAGCTTGGCGTCCCACTTCTGCTCGACCGAGCTGCCGAAGCCCGAGGCCGTGACGTCGCGGACGAACGAGCTGCCGCCCGTGTTGATGGCGGGCTCGGTCGTCCCGCCCGGCGAGCGCACGTCGGCCTCGACGATGAGCGTGGACGGGTCGGGGTCTTCGCGACGCGCGTCGAAGACGGTGACGTCGTTCGTGCTCGTCAGCCCACGAATCGCGACCGCCTGTCGACCGCCACCGTTGGCACCGTTGACGAATCCGGCCTCGCGCTGATGGTGCAGCGCCAGGTGTTCGAAGGTCTGGCTATTGATGTGATCGACCGTCCGCACGCCGACGTCGAAGCCGTTGACGGTGACGTCCTGGATGAACAGCGGACCGTTCTCGGCGACGAAGAGATCGAGTCCGACCGGTGCGGCGATCGTCTCGGTCGCACCGAAGTTGGCCCGCAGTATCCCGAAGTCGGCCAAGTCGACACTGCCGTCGCCGTTGAAGTCGCCCTGCGTCACGGCGGCGTCGCTTGTGCCGAAGTTGGCCCGCAGGATGCCGAAGTCGGCGAGATCGACCGTGCCGTTTCCGTCAGCGTCGCCGGGCACGCGGACCTCGGTGATCGTCACGCGGCGAATGCTGCCGGAGTTGTTCGAGTTGAACGCGATGCCAACGGCCCCAGCGTTGTCGGGCATGACCTCGAGCGTCACGTCGGCGATGTGGTTGTGAAACGCCTGGGCGACGTTGTTGTTCTGCCGATAGTCGATGACCGGCGTCGTGTCGGCGGCGTCCGTGAACGTGCCGGCGGCGAGGCGAAGAATCGTGCCGTCCTCGCTTTGGCCTTGGAGGCTGGTCCGTTTGACGTTGATGAAGTTGCCGGTCTCGGGCAGAAGCTGTCCGCTGATGTCGTAGACGCCGTCTGGGAAGTAGAGCGTTCTGCGCGAGTTGGCCCCGATGGCGGCGAAGGCGGCGTTGATCGCGTTGGTGTCGTCGATGCCGTCGTTCGGAATGGCACCGAAGTCGCTGACGTCGACCACGCCATACAGGCCGGCTGGAAACGTCACGCCCGACAGCAGGCGTCGGCGTTCGAGGGATTCGATGATGCAGGTCGGAAACGGCATTGGAAAGGGTCAGGTGTCGCTGGCGATCCACTCGTCGCCGGGGAGTAAGTGCCGATCAGGCACATCGGCAAACGCGTAGTGCACGCCGGCGAGGCGGTCGTTGGTTCGTTCGAGCCAGCCGCGCAGCATCGCGCGATGGCGCAGCAGTTCCGGGCGGTCTGTCGCGCTGCTGGCGAGGTTGACCATCTGGCCCGGATCGCGCGACAGATCGAAGAACTGCTCGGCCGGGCGGCTGTGGTGGAAGACGGCGTAGCTGTGGTCGCGGGAGCGGACGAGGCGTGACCCACCCGAGATCACGCCGGCCGCACTCGGCATCGAACAGACCTCGACGAGAACGCCGTCCCGATCGAGCGACTTGCCATCGAGCAGCGGCACAAGGCTCCGTCCGACGCAATGGTCCGGCACCGTCGTCGACGTCAGGTCGCACACGGTCGGATAGAGGTCCAGCCCAGCAGACACTGGATCATCGACCACACGTCCAGGCTCCGGCTCGTCGGGGCGTGCGATGACGAGCGGGACACGCGTCGACTCTTCGTAGAGCACGTTCTTCTGCTGAAGTCCGTGGCTGCCGGCCTGCTCGCCGTGGTCGGAGGCGAAGACGATCGTGGTCGTCGCATCGAGGCCGGTGGCTTCGAGTGCGTCGAGCACTTGGCCGATCCGCGCGTCGACGCGTTCGACGAGTCGGTAGTACGCCCAGCGATATCGCCGCCAGTCCGCCGGGTCCCACGAGACGTCGAAGTCCGCGGCCATGCGCTGGTCGTACGTCCGCTTGACGGCGATCGGTTGATACGGCTCTCGTGCGAAGTTGGCCGGCAGCGGCGGGCACTCCTCTTCCCGCGGAGGATCGGGAAGGTTTCCCCAAGGGAGTGCCTCGCCGTGCGACCACTCGCAGATGTTGTGCGGGTCGTCGAACGACGCGACGAGGAACATCGGCTTGTCGCCGGGCTTGCGACGAGCCAAGACCTCGGCGCAGGCGCCGGGCAGCTCGTGGTCGTTCATGCCGCAGATGTAGGCAAAGCCGTGCCGTCGTTCGGCGTCGATGCCGCAGCGTTCGCCGCCTTGCCCGGCGTGCCACTTGCCGCCGTAGAGACAGTCGTAGCCGGCAGCGGTGAGATGATGACCCAGCCCCAGCCCGACGACGTCTTCGCGCATCTGCCCGTGCTCCCCTTTGACCGAAACGGCCCCGTGCTGATGCGGAGCGAGGCCAGTCCACATGGTGGCCCGAGCCGGCGTGCAGAGCGGGGCGGCACAGTGCGCGTTGGCGAACCGCACGCCACGCTCCGCCAGCCGGTCCATTTTCGGCGTTCGCAGGTAGCGATTGCCGGCACAGCTCATCGCGTCATGCGACTGCTGGTCGGTCAGCAAGACCAGGACGTTCTGGACTGACATCACGGCTCCTTCGCCTCGATGCGCGGAAGCGGCCAGAGGATCAGGCTGTTCAGGTGCTGCGAATCAACGGGCTCGTCGGAATCGCCCGACAGTGCCGGATCGATGAGCAGGTTCTGAAAGGGCCCCGGCAGTGGCTGGTCGGGAAGCGGCGTGCCGAAGAAATCGACGTCGATGCCGTCGACCGGGCGTGTCGAGACGGACTCGATCCCACCGCCGACGTGCCCGGTCAGACGCATCGTGCTCGGCGCAAGCATCGGCCGCATGACGGCGATCGCCTTGCTGTTGGGATCCTGCCCCGTCGCGGATTGCCAGTCGGCCAGCGTCAGCATCGGGCGCGCGACGTAGTCGGTCGGGCCGACGGCGTTTGCAAGCTCGTCGAGCGGAACGCGGCCCTTGTTCGTGCTGATGGTGAAGAGCGGCGTGTCCAGCGGCTCGCCCCACGACTCCTGCGTCAGCCGCGGAAATGGGCCGGCGTAGGCGTTGGCGTCGACGACGTTGCCCGTCGAACGCGGGGCCTCGGGCGGCAGGGCGACGGCAATGTCGCTGCCGACGAAGAGGTTGTTGACGATGGTCCAGTTGGACGCCTCGGCGAGTCGCCGCTCGCCGGTGTCCTTGCCGTCTTGCCACAGGCCGGGCTTGCGATCGGTCGCGGCGTGTGCCCAGAGTCCGTGGCCTGCGTTAAAGAAGACGAGGTTGTGGGCGAAGTTCACACCGGACGCGTCGTGGCTGTAGACGCCGTAGCCGCCGGGGCTTCGCGTGAGTGCGATGACGTTGTGGTCGACGAGCACCGGCCCGTGGCCGAGTTCGATGAACAGGCCCGCCCGCTGGTTGCCGACGATGACGTTCCGCGTGACGCGGCTGCGGTGGTAGACGTTGTCGAGCCAGATGCCGTACGCGTCGTTGTCGCGAAGCAGATTGCCTTCGATCAGACCGTCGACGAAGAAGTGCAGCTTGATGCCGCCGATCTCGGGCGCGGTGAAGCCGAGGCGATTGTTGCGTTCGATCGTGTTGCCGATGATCTGCGAGCCGTAGCTGCGAATGCCGGCGATGCCGCCGCAGCCGTTGTCGCTGATGATGTTGTTGCGGACGATGTGATATCCCGCGGCTTCCGGCTGAGGCTGCCCCAGGCCGTCGCCGTCGTTGGTGCCTTCGGTGCCGATGTCGAGGCCGAGCGAGGTGCCGAACCGAATCGAGTTGTTTTCGATGACCCAGTGCGTGCCGCCGCGTGTCGAGAGGATGCCGGCTTGCGGGCTGTGCTTGCCGTAGAAGCCGCGCGGGAAGTCAGTCGCCCCGTGCTCCATCACGAATCCGCGCACCGTGATGTGGCTGAGGCCCCGCTTGTACGGAGCGAAGCAGCGTTGCCGGGTCACCAGCTCAACGAGGGCGTGTTCCAGTTCGACGCCCGTCGGCGGATGGACGACGAGGCCGCTTGCATCGTCCGCGACACGCCAGCTTCCGGGCGTTCGTGCGAGCTGCGTCGGATCGGGCAACTGGAGCAGCGGCTGGCCGTTGACGAAGAGCTCGCCGACGACGGCAGGGTTGCGCTCCTCGGCCTCGGCGGTCACGTTGCCGAACGGATCGACCGCTGCCGCCTTGCCGCCGGGTGCGCTGTTGAGCGGCCGGACGAATGGGTTGTATTGCTGCGGGAAGCTCGGCCAGTCGAAGGCGTGACGCTGGTCGATGTCGAACTGATCGACCGCGAACCGTCCGAGGTAAAGGCCGTTGCCTTGCGGCTGCCAGTCGGGCTGCCACAGGTCGCTTGCCTTGATGACGACGCGCTCGCGCGGTGCGGCCTCGTACGTGATCGGCCGTCCCGGCTCGCCGCCACGTCGTGGGGCGACGCGTTCGCGGTAGACGCCGGCGTGGACGCGAACGGTGTCACCCGGCTCGGCGACGAAGGCGGCGGCGGAAATGGTCTTGAAGGGTCGCGCTTCGTCACCAGGTCCATCGTCCGTCGCTCGGGGCGATGCCTTGTCGACGACCCAGGTTCGCCCGGATGCCCGCGCATCCGCCGACATGGCGAGCGTCAGCAGGAGGCACGCAAGCACTGCGCACAAAGGTGAGATCGCACCGAAACCCGTTGACGACGTGTCCAGCATGGTTTCTTGCGAAGCGTGTTCAATTCACCGCAAGCATGGCTCGCGCGGGACGCCCTGAGTCGTCGGTGACGCGCCGGATCTCTTTGGCTCGCGGGTCGCTGGCAACCACCCACTCGGCGTCGCCGGGACGTTTGACGAGCGTGCCGCGACCGCGGCTTCCGGCAAGGACGCCGATTTGCTTGTTAAACGATTCTGCCGTTTCGAGCTTGGCCTTGAGTTCGTCCGAGTACTTCTCCAGGAAGCCGACGAACTGCGTCTCACCGCCGTCGGATGTGAAGACCTTCGCTGCAACGGCTTCCTGACCTTCGTGTTGGAACGGCGGCAGGTTGGTGATCGGTGCGCTGAAGAAGGTCTTGCCGTCGTCCACGGTGAAGAAGGCTTCCGGTGTGGGCGTGGGCGACGGTCCGCCGCTGCCGCGGAACAGGAAAATGGTCACGGCCGCCACGAGCAGCAACAGGGCGACGAGTCCCGGCTGCTTTTTCAGCTTCTCGATCATGGCCGTGTCGTCCTGCTCGCGGTGAGGTAACCACTGGCTGCTTCAGCGTCAGTGTGCAACGGTTGACAAGCTTGATTCAGCGACGCGGATCCTCGTCCGGCTTGATCGTGCCCCAGAGCCCCTTCGGGTCTGGATTCGGATCGCCGGCCAAGGCGAACATGCCCGGCTGGATCAACTCCGCAATCGGCAGGCTCTCGACACGCCCGTCCAGGAAGAGCACGTTGGAGCGTGCGTTGGACTGCACGGTCTGACCCGTCGTCGGGTTGATGACGGTCTCCTTGTTGCCGTGACGCCCCACGACGTTCGTCACGAGTCGGAAGTACGCGGCACCCGCGCCGTCGTCGTGCAGGCTTGCACCGTTCCAGAAGTTGGTCGTCCAGTCGGCCTCGGTCATGACCATTTGTTCGGACGAGCCGCGATACTGGGTGATCTTGTACGGACCCTCCCAGTGGTCGGCCCGGACGATGACGCGTGTGTTGGGCAGATAGCTGATTGTCTCTTGGCCCTCGCCGGTCGCGTTGATGTCTTTTCCGTCAACGAACGGGTCCGACGGGCACGCCCAGATGTCGCTCGGGTCTTTGACCACGAACGGCGTGACCTCGGAACCGGCACCGGCGAGGTACTCCGGCCCGGCGAGCATCATCGGCCAACGTGACCACTCAGGGTTGTTCCAGTTGGCGTAGGCGGGCACGATGTACCCATTCTCGTCGTTGGAGTAACTGAGCACCGCCAGCCCGATCTGGCGAAGGTTGCTCGCGCACTTGACGGAACTGGCCGAGTCGCGTGCCTGGCTCAGCGTCGGCAGAAGGATCGACACGAGCAGGGCGATGATCCCAATGACGACCAGCAGTTCGACCAGCGTGAAGCCCGGTCGGCGTGATCGAGTTTGTGAAGCGTGCGTTGCGAACATGAGATTTGTCCTGTGGAGGGAAACACGCGCTGCCCGACACCGATGAACGCGCCGGCAGCGGAATGGATCGGTGTACGGAACTAGCGACGACACCGGAGCATCGCGAAGCCTGCCAGCCCGGCTAGCGCGAGCGTGGTCGGCTCCGGGACGACGGTGGCATACCAAGCGTCCAGCGCGGCGAAGTCGCTGCCGACAGACGTGCCGAAGTTGGCCCGGAGGATGCCGAAGTCAGCCAGGTCGACATTCATGTCGCCGTTGAAATCGCCGGTGGCGAAGGTGCCCATCGTGCTGCCGAAGTTGGCTCGGAGAATGCCGAAGTCGGCCAAGTCGACGGTGCCGTCTCCGTTGGCGTCGCCTGGCAGGCTTACCGGCTCGGGCACCTCGACGGAGAAGCTGCGGATGGCGTTGCGGAGCAGGTTGGTGTTCTCGCCCTGGCTGGCTTCGACGTAGATGCCGATGGTCTCGATGTCGTCGAATACGCCGGTGAACGCTGTGCCAGTGCCCACGTCGTCATCGCCGAAGTAGACGCCCGAGAAGGGGTCGTACGTCTCGAAGACGAAGTCGGAGAAGCGTGCTTCACGCCCCCCGTTGTCCGGGCCTGACGAAACCGTCAGAACACCCAGGTTGGGCGGAGGAACGATCGTGAAGTCGGGTGCGGTGCCGATGTAGTACTGATCGTCCTGTTCGATGACGAGACGGAAGCGGCGGTCGCCGCCGTTGTTGTTGGAGCCGACGTTGGCGGTGATGATCGCGTCGTCGTCGATGGCGATCGCCCGGCTGTCGCCGCCGTTGAGGAACTCGGCTTTCGGCACGGTGACAAGCGTTCCGAGCGAGTTGGACTGGAAGTTGTCGAACCCGAGGTCGATGTTGACGCCTGCGCGTAGCCGGCTCTGCAGGCCGATGCGGATCGTGTCACCGGCTCCGTTGTTGATGATCTGCGCGAACTCGGCGACCCGGTTGCCCGGGCCGACCGTCTCGAAGCCGCCGTAGAGCTGGTTGGTCTTGCCGCTCTGCGGCGTCCAGCCCTCGGGAGTGGGCGTCAGCGGGGTCGACTCGTTGAAGGCGAAGCTCGTGTTGTCGACGAAAGCCTGCAACGTCGACGGCGAGCCGGGTGAGTTGGATCCGCCGCTGGGGTTCAGGTTGGGAACAGCGCCGAGTCGCTCGGCTTGGCCGACAAAGTCGGGCGATCCCCAGTCGACGATCAACTGGCCTTGGGCCTGGGCGGCCGCGGTGCCGATTGCAGCGGCCACGATGTACACGGGCTTGGACGGGATGTTCATGTTCTCCTCCGGGAGTTTTCTGCGGTTTGCTGAGCCGACCGGCGTCCTCTTCGCCGGGCGGGGCCGCTCTGGTTGGAGCGACTTGTCGCAGCATACCGCGTTTCCGGATACACGCAACCCTGATTTACCAGTTCTATTCGGATACACAATCAGATTCAGTCCGGAATGCACAAGGCGGCCGGTGCAGGTTCTGCACCAGCCGCCTCGCGTTGATTCGGCACACGGCCGAACGACCTGCTACCGGCGACGCCGGCTCACGAGCAGCATCATGCCGCCGGCGATGCCCAGGGCCGAGGTCGGCTCTGGAATCACGACCAGCGTGTCGGCCGTGAAGCCACGGATCGCAGTCCGCAGGTTGCCAGGCCCATTATCAGGGCGACTGGCTTCGACATAGATGCCGAGTGCTTCGATATCATCGAACGTGCCGGTGAACGGCGTGCCAGTGCCCACGTCCGCGTCACCGAAGAAGACTCCCGAGAACGGGTCGTATGTCTCGAAGACAAAGTCGGAGAACATCGCTCGTGCGTTGCCCGTGTCCGGATCTGGCGAAACCGTCAGCGTTCCGATGTTGACGTTCGGGAAGATCGTGTTGGCTGCGGTGCCGATGTAGTACTGGCCGTCCTGCTTGACGACCAGCCGGAACCGTCGGTCTTGGCCGTTGTTGTTGGCACCGACTTCGGCGGTGATGACGGAGTCGCTGTTGAGGGCGACCTGACTCCCGGCGTCGGAGCCGGTTAGGAAGTCCTCCTTCTGAACGAGCATGACCGCCGCCAGCGAGTTGCCCAGCCCGTTCGGCACCGGGTCGACCTGCATGGCGATACGCATCAGGTCGTCACCGCCAGAGTTGCCGATGCGGGCAAACTCGAGCCGTCGATTGCCGGCGCCGACCATCTCGTAGCCGCCGTAGAGCGTGTTGTTGATGCCGGAAACCGTGGTCCAGCCCATCGCGGTGGGCGTGAAGGGCGACAACTCGCTGAAGGGGCGAACAGTGTTGCTGACGGCCGACGTGCCGTCGACGGGATTTCCGCTGTCGTTGAGACCTGGAATGCCGTTCAACGCCTGATTGCCGTCGACGTAGCCGGCGGAGCCGAAGTCGACGATGACGTCGGCCGAGGCGCTCATGGTCAGGCCTGCAACGGCGACGATTGCGGCAGCCGAGGCTGCGAGGTGCTTGGAAAGCTTCACGATGTTCTCCTCCGAATGGAAACTGAAAACGCCGGCAATGCACGCGGTCACGGTGCGACGTCGCCGACGACGATTGGGGAACTGTGCATCCCGATACATCAGTTGTCAAGCCTTTGTTTCTGAATCGCGACGGCACGCGACTCACTTCCGTCCGACGGGAGATCGCCACCCACCACGACCCGTGCGTCTTCGCTAGCTTCACCCGCCGCCACGACGCGCTAGCCGGCCGCGGGCGCAGCGAGTGTCGTTCCGGCGAAGGGCGTCATCGGCATCACCAGCGGGCTGACCGACGCCGAAGGATCCGCGATCTTCTCCAGCAGCATCGTCACGGCGGCAGAGCCGATCTCCCGCTGAGGCAGGAGAAATCCGCTGACACCCTCGATCGAAATCGCATTCGTCGGCGCGTCGGCGAACGTCACGACCGACAAGTCCTCGGGCACCGTCAGCCCGACCAACAGTGCGGCCGCAACCAGGTGGTTGACGTGTCCGTAGCAGACGACCCCGGTGGGTCGGTCGACCTGCTCCAAAAGCCTTCGACAAAAGGCCACGCGTTCGGCGGATGGGACCGTCTCCCCGGACTCGGCCTGGACGATGTTCGGCTTCAATCGTGCCTCTGCAAGAGCCCGCTCGTACCCGACGCGACGGTCGTCTGCGCTGTAGTGCCGGTAGTCCGCGTCGGGGCCGTGACTCATGTCGAGGTAGGCGATCTTCGTGTGCCCACGCTCGATCAGAAGTCTTGCTGCGTCGTAGCCACCCTGTTCGTCATCGGGTCTGATGCAATCGGCTGGCTGCTTGGAGTTGAGCCAGATTGCCGGGATGCGATGACGATCGACAATCTCGAGGAGTCGTGGCGGGATCGCATGGGTGTAGTCGATCAGGAGGCCGTCGGTACTCGACTCGCGAAGGAGCCTTGGAACGCGCTTCGAATCGGTCAGCGTCGCATCGTCGGACCGAAGCAGGCTCAAGTTCAGGTCGCGTTCGTTGCAGACGTCGAGGACGGAGTCGAGAAACAGTGGCGGAAGCGTGCTTGCGTGCTCGCGCTTGCTCAGCAGCAGACCGATCGCACCGAACCGATTTCGCCCCATCGCTCGGGCCGCGGCATTGGGGCGATAGCCGAGTCGTTTTGCCGTCTCCAGAACGAGGCGGCGCGTCTCGGCGCTGTGCCTCTCCGCCGCCGGCCCTCGGCCGAGGATGCGGCTGACCGTCGGCTGCGATACGCCGCAGGCCGAAGCGATTTCGTACACCGTGACCCGCTTGGCCATCATGCTCAAGGTACCCGACGGACGCGATCGTGCTGCTCCAGAATCTCCGAATGCACCGTGGCACGCCGGAAACGACTCGCAATTAGTCTCTGCGGAGGTCAATCGTAAAGATCCGCAGATCCGCAGGAATCACCAGTTTGCCGGCGTCGATGACGCCGGACGCCACCTCGTCGCCGGCCCAGTCGAGCATGCGGTACGTCATCCCGTCGAGGCCGTCGGCTTCGACGATGCCGCCCATTCGGCCGACCAGAACGGGCAGCGTTCCGGCCGTCGAGAGCGGTTCCCCGCGGACGCCGCCGAGTTCAAAGCCTCTGTTGTAGCTCGTGCCGACGAGCGACACGACGGCGTTGCGTGTCTGGTCGATCGGCCGGCCGTCGACGCTGGAGTAGACGAAGGCGACGAAGCCTTCGTCTTTCGTGATCGGATCGAACATGCCATCCGGATTGTCGACTTGCAAGGAATGGATTCGGATACCAGCGTCGGGAAAATGAACACCGTCATCCCAGTCGGCCGTGCCGACGAAGAGCGCCGCCGATCCACCGTCGGCCGTCATCGTGCCGGCTCGCCAGTCGATCTCGATCTGCGATGTCGGCGAGTAGGGGTTGTGCTCGTTGCGGTTTTCAAACGAGACGACCGGGCCTTCGACGCGATCGGACGTCGCGTCTGGGTCGATGCGAATGCGAGCGCCGTGCTGGTAGGCGGTGGGCATCATGTCGAGTCCGAGCATGCCGTAGCTGCCGCCGTAGTCCATGCTGTCGGGATCGAGCAGGGCGTCGCGTCCGAAGACGAAGTTCGTCGGGTCGCTTGCCGGAGCCAGGCCAAACGTGCGAAACAGGTAGGCCGCCGCCCGCATGGCTGAGGTTTGGACTTCGTCGTAGGTGAAGTGGTAGCCCTGCGGATGGCCGCGGACGGTGATGTCCATGTGCCAGTCGAACGGCTCGTCGACGCCCTTGGCGAGTCGATCGAGCAGACCCCTGTCGCCAAAGTAGTGCCAGTTGACCCAGTCCCAGTCGTTGATCGACCCGAGAGTCGCGATGCGCAGTGGATAGTCCGCGCGGTACTTGGCCGGCTGTTGAAGCTGCGTCTCGTAGACGAGCATCGGCATGCCTTCGATCTTGTTCTGCTCCAGCCACGGGACGCCCTGGCTGAGCCCGGGCGGCTTGCGGAGCCAGTTGATCCACTTCACGCCGCCATCGATCGGATCGTCGACGTTGCCGGCGAGTCGTTCGGCCCCGTTGAGCATGCGGGCCTTCTGCTGATCCGTCGGCGCGTCGGCGACCTTCGAATCGTCGTACGGACGACCCCAGCCATTCGTGTACGCGCCCATCGCGACGGCGTCGGCCTGCTGGTGGAGGTAGAGGCTTTGAATCTCGTAACCAATGCCGGTGTCGAAGATCATCGGGCTCAGCTGCGTGCTGCGACCCAGCGGCCGAATCGCGGCGGCCTCCTTGTGCTTGTGAGCGAGCTGCAGCTCGAGGAAGAACGCGATCACGTCGCGACCACGCTGCTTGGCGAAGTCGCTGCGGGCGTAGCTCTGCTTGGTCGGCTTGACGGCGGCGGCGGCGACCGGGCTCGCGTCGTTGAGGGCCGTGTCGACGTTCGTTTCACCGGCCATCGGTGCGAGCAGCACGGTCCCCGCGTCGAGCGATTCGCCTTCGATCAGTCCGCCCCAGGCTTCTGCCAAGGTCGCGTCGTCGCCGTAGCTCTCGCGCAGGTAGTCGTTCCACTTGGCGATGAGCTGCTGCCTGAAAAAGGGCGGCAGCGTCTGCCACCGACCGCCGACCATCTTCCGCATCCACCACTCCTCGTTGCTCAGCTCCCAGACGGCGAACGTCGGGTCGTCGCACCACCGCAGACCGTTGTGCTGATTGCGATGCGTCGCGACGGCCGTCATGTTGCGGATGCCGATCGCCTGAAGACGCGGGTCCCAAATGCGAGCGAGGTTGTTGCGGATCGCCCAGCCGCGCCGGATCGAGCCGTCGTCGTTGAGTCGCGATGCGCTCAGCACGGCCTGGCTCCAAGCCTCGGCCGTGGCCGGATCGTCGATGACGTCGACCTCGGATGGCAAGACATAGCCGACGCGGTTCAGCCCGGCCGTCCAGATGCGGAAGCCGCGTTTGCCCGCCTCGGCGATGAAGTAGTCGGCCGCGTCCTGGCGCGAGCCGTCACCGATCTCGTAGTCGCCGTCGACGTAACCCTCCCAGAATCGGACGGCATTGAAACCGAGTAGCTCGAGGCGGTCGAGAAGTTCGTCCGTGCCGCGTTGCGCCGCCTCGACTTTGACCGCGATCTCGTCGGGCGTGTCGTTTGGCTTGATGTCGGGCCGAACGAACAGCTGTCCGATGACGCCCCAGAAGCGTTGCCGTTCGCCGTCGGCATGAAGCTGCCCGTCGACAACGCGGACGTAGCGCTCTTCGGGGATATCAGCGGGATTGACCTCGGCTTGCGACGGAACGGTCATCAAGCCGACCAGCAGAATCAGAGCGAGTCGAGTCATCATGTTGGAGCGTCCTCCTGCGAATCAGCCCGCCAGGACACGATCGATGGCGGCCAGTTCGTCGGCGGAGAGGATAGCCGTTTCGAAGGCCCGGCAATTGTCGACGATCTGATCGGGACGGCTCGCACCGATGACGGTGCTGGCAATGCGGTCGTCGCGCAGCACCCAGCGAAGCGCCATCTGTGCGAGCGTTCGGCCACCTTCGCGGGCGATTGCATGCAGCTTTCGCAGCTTGGCTTGAAGCTCCGCCGTGATGCGGCTGGTCTTGAGCGTCTTGCCCGTTGCCGCGCGGCTGTCGGGAGGAACTGCCTCAAGATATCGCTCGGTGAGCAGTCCCTGGGCGAGCGGGCTGAACGTGATGATGCCGACGCCGAGCTCGCCGCAGGTCTCGACAAGACTCTCCTCGATGCCGCGATTGAGCATGCTGTAGTTCGACTGGTTGAGGATCGGTGTCGCAAAGAAGTCCTGTGCGGACCGATCGAACGCACGCCTCGTCAGGTCGGCCGGGTAGTTGCTGATCGCGGCGTAGACCGCCTTGCCGCTTCGGACCGCTTGGTCGAGCGCGCCAAGCGACTCTTCGAGCGGCGTGTCGAGATCCGGCCGGTGGTGGTAGTAGACGTCGACGTAGTCGAGCCCGAGGCGTTTGAGTGACTGGTCGAGGCTCGCCAGCAGGTGTTTTCGGCTGCCGAAGTTGCCGTACGGGCCGGGCCACATGTCCCAGCCGGCCTTGGTCGAAATGACCAGCTCGTCGCGGTGATTTGCGAGATCTTCCCTCAGAACTTGCCCGACTCGCTCTTCCGCACGTCCGGGCGGTGGGCCGTAGTTGTTGGCCAGGTCGAAGTGCGTCACGCCACAGTCGAAGGCCGACAGCAGAAGGCTCCTGGCGTTCGCTTGCATGGCCTGTTCGTCGCCGGTTCCGCGGCTGTCGCTGCCGGGTGCGCCGAAGTTGTGCCAGCAGCCGAGGCTGAGTGACGGCAAGCGCAGACCGGAGCGGCCGGCGCGCCGGAACCACCCGTCGGGGCGAGCGTCATAACGCGAAGCGGCCGGCGTGTACGAATCGTCGGGCATGGTGAGAGCAGGGTGGTGGTGGCGGGCGTCATCATCGTCTCGGGGCTCATGCGGCTTTGGCTTCGGGTTCGAGGCGTTCCCACGGCTCGACCGTCGGCATCTCGCCCGGCAGGGTCGCTCGCTCCGGAGGGAACGCGTCGTGCAGCGTTCCGCCCGTCTCGACCACGTAGAACTGCTTGAAACGGTTGAACTTCCTGGCCAGAGCGCTGGTCGTGTAGACGCCCGCCTGCCCGATCCGGCCGTGATCACTCTGGTTTGGCGGGCTGTAGTGGTAGAGGTTCGAGTGCCAGCAGATCGCATCGCCGGGCTGGAGTTCGACGTGGACCAGGCCGTTGCGTTGCTTCTGCTCCTCCACCTTTTCCCTAGGAATCTCACCGTGAATGCTGTCGGCGTAGAGGACGTGCGGCACGATGCCGTCCTCGTCGAGGTGGCTTCCTGGAACGAACTGGAGGCAACCATTCGCCTTGGTGGCGGGGTCGAGCGCCATCCAGAAGTTGAACGAGCTCGTGTCGTCATCGCGCCACAGGCCGTTGTCTTGGTGCCACGGCGTAGCGCTGCCGGTCTTGGCGGGCTTAAGGAAGGTGCTGTTGAACTTCAGCCAGAGGTCGTCGGCCGGTGCCCCGGCTTCGTGCTCGAGAAAGTGCCTGGCGAGCTTGCGCAGGTGCTCGCTGCCGTAGACGTAGTGCCAACAGAGCGGACTCTTCCCGGCGAGATCGCCCAGCTTGCGGAACCGCGCGGCCTTGGCCTCGGGCGTGTTACCCATTGGGTCCATCGGGTCGGCAGACGCACCGGCGCTACCGGCGGCGTCGTCGTCGGGCGTGAGGATCAGGTTGCGAATCACGCCGCGCACCTCGACGGCCCGGTCGCGATCGATCGCTCCGCGGACGAGGAACAGCCCCTGGGTCTGCCATGCCTCGTCGAGACGGTCGAAGGCGTGGTCGATCTCGGAAGCGTCAATCGTCGTGATCATCTGGTGTCTCCTCGTATGCTGGTTCGGGACCGTGCGCTGTTGGCGTAGCGGTTCTGCCACCGCGTATCGGCCGTGAATAAACACCATGCGGGAAAACACCGCCATACCGACCGCCGGTGATCTGTTGTCAGATTCTGGTACTGACTTTCCGGGCACGTTGCTGCCGAGACTGCTGAATCCCGGTGCCGGAGACATCGATATCCACCCGGAATGGCACGGCTACAGCGTTCGACACGACGGCTGGTCCTGCAGTGGTCGACGCATGCCGCACCACGTTGTCTTTGCCTGCTCCGAAGGGTCGGCCACGGGCCGAGTGAACGGCGAGCCGTTCCACCTCGAGCCTGGCGGGTTGCTCTACATCGGGCCGAACCTGCCGATGGACATGGCGTGGTCGGTGCCGTTCGGCTTTGCCGAGGTCTACTTCCGATTCGATGCCGACGCTGGTCCGTCAGTGTGGCGTCATCGTTCAGCCGGGGCGGATGTGGCGACGCCGTATCTGCAGCGACTGTCGGAGCTGATTCTGACATCGAACGTCGACGCGACGACCGACATGCGGCGGTGTCTGCTGATCGCGCTGGCCGTGCTGGAGGCGTTTCGCCCGCAGCCTTCGAAGAGCGTCGGCCACCGGCTCAACGCCCAGCAACGCGACCGGACCACGCGGTTCATCCGGCAGAACCTCCACCGCCGGATCAAGCTCGACGACGTCGCGCACACGGTCGGCCTGAGCAGCGACTACTTCAGCCGGCTGTTTCGCAAGACGTACGGGCGGACGTTTCGTGAGTATGTCATCCGCAATCGCGTAGAACGTGCACGACGCATGCTGCTGGAGTCCGAGCTGTCCGTCGCACGGATCGCGGCGCACCTCGGTTATGCGAATGTCGCGCAGTTCAGCAAGCAGTACCGGCAATACGCCGGTACGACGCCCAGCGCCACACGCGACGCCTCAGGCGTCTGAAGCAGCCTCGGGCGTCGGGACGAGGTAGACCTGCGGCACACCCGAAACGTCCGACGTGTAGACGACCATCGAGCCGTCCGGGCTGAACGACGGGTGGACGTGTGCGGATGCTGCGTGCCCGCCGTCATTGCTCGCGTCAGGCCAGCAGAGGACTTCGTGGTCGCCGGTCTGGAGGTCGATAAGAAACAGTGGGCTGTGTCCGCGGCATTGCACATCGGCGACGAAGTGGCGACCCGACGGTGAAACCCGGCCGTGGCCAAGTCGGTGGTGATCGCTGGTGAAGTGCGTCTGCCAATCGGAACCGTCGCACCGAATCGAACGGACACGGCAGGGCGTCCAGTTCGGTTGGGTCTTCTCAAAGAAGAAAATGCGGCTTCCATCCGCAGACCAGCTCTCGTGCGTTGCCGTGTGGCCGCGCGACGGATTCAGCAGGCGGCGCGGAACACCGTCGCGAAGATCGAGCGACCAGAGACGCGTCCGGCGTTCCCGTGGCAGCGACATGTCCCAACACGCGTCGCCGGGTGGTACGAATGTCAGAAGCTGATCGTCGGAGGGACAGAATTGCGGATGCGTGAGCAAACCCGGCATGTCGACGAGCGACTCTGTCGAGCCACCTTCGAGATCTGCCAGACGGATCTGGCTTGACTCGCAGTGCCGCAAAACGATCAGCGCGGCTGTGCCGTCGACATTCAGCGATGGCACAGCGGGGTGGATTACGGTGATGGGAGGTTCTCCCGAAAGGTCGACGAGCGTGTCAACAGCACCACCTTCGATGTCGCACGAGGCAAGCGTTCGGTCGGTGCCCCAAATGACACGGCGGCCGTCCGGGTGCATGGTCAGCGCACCTCCCGACAAGCCCGAGTCGCGCGTCAGCTGGTTCACGGTTCCGTCGTGAATGTCGAGCCGATACAGCTCGCGTCCTCTATCGCCGCCCCCAGCAAAGACCAGCCACCGACCGTCACGGCTGAATGCCTGGGCGGTGAAGTAGGGTGCTTCGCACCGCAACGATGGCAGGTCGAGATGCCAGACTTCGCGTTGCGTGCGCTGGTCGCGGAAACGCCGGATTTGTGCGTCTCGCCGCGAGGTCGATCGGTGAACCACCGCGTGCTCGGCACGCGGTGGCCATTTCTTCGTGATCGACTCCGTCCCGGGCACCGCGAGACGATACCGCGCCGCAAGTGCGTAACCACATACAAACAGTTGAAAAGGGTAGAAGAGCGACGGTTGCCCTTTGCCATGCGTGAGTTAAGCGGCGGCTTCGGTCTTGCCCCAGACCTTGTCGTTGAACTCGCCGATCGCCTTGTCGAGGCCTTCGACGACGTCGTCGCCCAGGGCTTTGGTCTCGACGAGCGTCGAGCGGACGGTGCTGTGACTCTGGTCGACGTACGCGAGGAAACCATCCTGCCACTCGCGGACGCGGTTGACCTCGACGTCGTCGAGGTAGCCCTTGGTGGCGGCGTAGATGACCATGACCTGCTGCTCGAACGGCATCGGCTGGTACTGCGGCTGCTTGAGGAGCTCAACGAGGCGGGCACCGCGATCGAGCTGCTTCTGCGTCGCCGGGTCGAGTTCAGTGCCGAGCTGGGCGAAGGCTTCGAGCTCGCGGTAGGCGGCGAGGTCGAGGCGCAGCGAGCCGGCGACCTTCTTCATGGCCTTCGTCTGGGCCGAGCCACCGACGCGGGACACCGAGATACCGACGTTGATGGCCGGGCGAACGCCGGCGAAGAAGAGGTCGGGCTCGAGGTAAATCTGGCCGTCGGTGATGGAGATGACGTTCGTCGGGATGTAGGCCGACACTTCGCCTTCCTGCGTTTCGATGATCGGGAGGGCGGTGAGCGATCCGCCGCCGTTGTCGTCGGAGAGCTTGACGGCCCGCTCGAGCAGGCGGCTGTGCAGGTAAAAAACGTCGCCCGGGAAGGCCTCGCGACCGGGAGGACGACGCAAGAGCAGCGACAGCTGGCGATACGCCGCGGCCTGCTTGGAGAGGTCGTCGTAGACGACGAGCGTCGCCTCGCCTTGCCACATGAAGTGCTCGGCCATCGCGGTGCCGGCGTACGGGGCGATGAACTGCAGCGGCGCCGGGTCGGCGGCGCTGGCGACGATGACGGTCGTGTAGTCCATCGCGCCTTCGCGCTCCAGCACGTCGACGACGCCCGCGACCGAAGACTCCTTGCCGCCGACGGCGACGTAGAAGCACTTCACGCCCTGGCCCTTCTGGTTAAGGATCGCGTCGAGGGCGACGGCGGTCTTGCCGGTCTTGCGGTCGCCGATGATCAGCTCGCGCTGTCCACGCCCGATCGGGATCATCGAGTCGACGGCCTTGATGCCGGTGGCCAGCGGCTCATGCACCGGCTGCCGGGCGGCGATGCCGGGGGCAACGATGTCCATCTTGCGCGTCTGGCTCGTGCGGATCTCACCTTTGCCGTCCATCGGCACGCCCAGCGGGTTGACGACGCGGCCGATGAGTTCGTCACCGACGGCGACTTCGAGCAGGCGACCGGTCGAGCGGACTTCGCCGCCCGGCAGCCGGTGCATGAGCCGCTGGCCACCGGCATCAAGGCCGTCGACTCGATGATCCCGATCGGGCGTGGACAGCGCGAGCTGATCATCGGCGACCGCAAGACCGGCAAGACCGCCGTCGCC
>JBCDKH010000023.1 GCA_038746835.1 Planctomycetota bacterium
ATGATCGACGCCTTGTCAAACTGGGACTGGTTTCTCGACGGCTGGACGATCGGCGTCGGTGCGCTCTGCGGCGTCGCGTGTGCGCTGCTGGGCAACTTCCTCGTGCTTCGCAAGATGAGCATGATGGGCGACGCCATCAGCCATGCCGTCTTGCCGGGATTGGCGGTCGCGTTCCTCATCACGGGAAGCCGGGCAAGCGTGCCGATGTTCGTCGGTGCCGCTGCCGTCGGCGTGTTGACGGCGCTCTTCACCGAGTGGGTTCGCGGCTATGGCAAGGTGGACGAGGGCGCGAGCATGGGTGTTGTCTTCACGGCACTCTTCGCGCTCGGTCTTGTCCTGATCGTTCAGGCGGCCGACACGGTCGAGATCGATCCGGGCTGCGTGCTGTACGGATTGATGGAGTTCACACCGCTCGACACAATCATGCTGCTCGGCGTCGAAGTGCCGCGTGTTGCCGTGGTGCTCGGCGTGGTGGCGTTGCTGAATCTGCTGTTTGTCTTGGCCTTTTACAAGGAGCTCAAGCTCTCCAGCTTCGACCCGCAGCTCGCCACGACGCTCGGCGTCAACGCGCGGCTGATGCACTATCTGCTCATGACGCTGGTTGCCGTCACGGCCGTCGCGAGCTTCGAGGCCGTGGGCAACATTCTGGTGGTCGCCGTGCTGATCGTTCCGCCGGCTGCGGCGTACCTGTTGACTGATCGTCTGCCGGTGATGATCGCGCTCAGCGTGGTGCTGGCGATCGTCGGAGCAATTGTCGGACACGTCGGCGCGATCGCGGTGCCGGCGGCGTTCGGCTTCGGCAGTGTCAGCAGCGCCGGGGCGATGGCCGTCGCGCTGGGCGTGTTGCTCGGACTGTCGGCTTTGCTTGGCCCACGGCACGGCATTGTCAGCAAGGCGGTCGGGCGGCTGAGTCTGTCACTGCGGATCGCTCGCGAGGACGTACTCGCAACGCTCTACCGGCTCGAAGAGCGAGCGGCCGGGCCCGCGTCAGTGGCCGTTGGCGATGTCGGCGGCGTTGCTCATCTGTCTGCGGGCCGGCGTCGCCTCGCGCTCGGCAGGCTCTCACGCGCCGGCCTTGTGGATCGCGACACCGTCGGCCGTCTGTCGCTCACGGACGCCGGCCGAGACAAAGCTCGGCAGGTCGTCCGCTCGCACCGGCTGTGGGAAACGTACCTCGACCAGAACGCCAGTCTGCCGAGCGATCAACTCCACCTGGCCGCCGAACGGCTGGAGCACGCGACGGGCCTGGACTTCCAAGCCGCCCTCGAGGCCGGCGCTGGCATGCCGGCGGTCGATCCGCACGGCCGTGCCATTCCGCCGAGAGAAACGTCGCAAGAGGCGGCTACCGGTCGAGCGACTTGATGCGAATGTTCCGGAACCGCACGACGTCGCCGTGATCTTGCAGGCCGATGTGGCCTCGACGGACTTTGGCGAAGCGTGGCCAATCACGAAACTTGCTGTTCGCCAGCCGCTGGTTCCAGTCGTCGCTGCCGAGCGTGACGTCGGCAACGAGCTCGCCGTTGAGGTAGTGCCGGAGTCGATCGCCCTCGACCACGATCCGGGCCGCGTTCCACTCGCCGGCCGGGCGGACCGGCGACGGCTCGGGCACGGCGACCATGTCGTACAACGCACCCGCCGACTGATCCGCGAACCGGCCGTTGGGGTGCCGCTCGTCGTCAAGCACCTGCATTTCCAGCCCGGTCTCATAGGCGAATCGCGTGTGCTCGCCGTCTTCTGCGACCCGGTAGAAGATGCCGCTGTTGCCGCCGGGCCCGACTTTCCATTCGAGGCGAAGATCAAAGCTCTCGAACGTGTCCTTGGTCACGATGGTGCCGGCGCCGGGGTTTGCCAGCACGAGCTCACCGTCGTCAACGATCCAGCCCTCGGGCAGATCGTCGCGTTTGTAGCCACGCCAGCTGGATGCGAGCGATTCGGGCGTGCCGTCGAAGAGCGTCGAAAAGCCATCATTGCTGAAGCTGATCGCACGCATGGGCAGGGCATTAAGCGTGTAGAAGCCCTCGGTCGTCCACGGCAGCACTTCGTCTTCACCTCGGACGGGAGACGGGCCATCGCTGCGAAGGACGACGTGGACGACGTAACGCTCGATCATCGGCGTCTCGTCGGCGACGTGGAGGTACGCCTTGGTTCGGTCGGGTGAGACGGTGACACGGTCGATGCTGAGGTCGTGCGTGTCGATCTTCGGTCCGCCGTATTCCTCGTTCGGCTCGTAGGTCCATTGCCGGATGCGATAGCTGGCGGGCGACGTACCGGAGTTCTCGGCGAGCGGCGTTGTAAAAACGATCTCGATGCCTTGCCCATCATCGTCTTCGCCCGGGAAAACGTGAAGCATTTCGAACGGCACGTCGCCCGTCCACGTGAGCTTCTGGAGCCCGAATCGGAGCTTGCCCGTCTGGCCCCAGTTTCCGGTCGAGCCGATGCCGCCGACATAGAGGTCGCCGTCGGGGCCGACGAGCATGCGGTTGCTGCCGGCTTCGAGTCCCTGACTGAAGCGGAAGACGCAACCTTGCCAAACCTCTTTGCCTTCGGCGTCGGTGACGGTCTCGACGTCGACGCGCTTCACGCCACCATGCGTGACATCGCCGTGGAACTGCTGTCCCGCGTACGGCCCCCAGCCGGCTGGGACAGGCGTGGGCGACGTGGGCGAGTTGCCGATCTCACCCTGCGGCAGCCAAGCGACGGGTTGAGCGACAGGCCGTTCCTCAAACGGGTGGGGCGGTGTGATGCGCGAGTTGTAGAACGCACCTTCCTCCAGACGCAGCACCTTGCTGCTCGGCAGCCAGTCACCCTGGTTGTCCAGAATGTAGATCTCACCTGCTTCGCCGTAACCGATGCCGTTGGGCGTGCGAAGCCCGGCAGCGATGGCTCGGTACTCACCCGTGTCCGGGTTCATCTCCAACAGCTCGCCACGACCCGGCACCTGCGGCACGGTCGTGAAGCCACCCGGATTGATCGCTAGCGCCAATGCTCCGTAGAGCAACCCGTCGCGCTCGGCCAGGCCGAAGGCGAACTCGTGGAAGTTGTCACTCACTGGCCAGCCGCTGACGGCGGCGCGGTACTCGTCGATCACTTCGTCGCCGTCATGGTCGATGAGTTCGGTCAGCTCCTGCTTCTGGAGGACGAAGAGGCGTGGACCATCATCGCCGTCGAGCACGTTGATGCCGAGCGGTTCGGCCAATCCGCTGGCGATCGTCTTGACGGAGACCTCGCTCGCCTCGACGTCGCTGCCGGTCACGCCGTCGAGCAAAACCACTCGCCCTTCGGGTTCCCATAGACAAATGACCATCCGCCCGTCCGGCAGGAAGTCGATGCCGCCGACGGCCGGTTCGAATCCGTCGGGTCGCAGGTCGACGAGGCGTGTCGCCGGATGCACGTCCGTCAGCGGTCGACGATCGCCGGGTCGCCGCGTGTTGGCAAAGTCACCGGTCGGCAAGTCGAACTCCTTCTTGCCGGGACTGGTCACGCGGACTTGGTCGGTCTCGGTTCGCAGATGCTTGCCAGGAATGATCTCGAGTCGGTCCGATCCGGGCGGACGCCAACTCAACCGCAGCACGGCTCCGCCGAACTTGTCAAAGTGACGCAGGCGGATCGGGTAGTGGCCGGCTTCGAGCGTGATGAAGCTGTCGACGTTTGACTCCGTGCCGTGCAAGCCGTCGTGACCGATGACGAGCTGGTCGCCGATGAGGAAAGCGCTGCCATCGTCGCTCACGAGGGAGAACTCGTACTCGCCCGGCTCTTCGATGACGAGATAGCCGGTGAGCTCGGAGTAGAACAGGTCATCGATGCCGAAGTCGTCGTCTTCCAGGTCCGGTGTCGCGATGGTCCGATTGACGTTACCGGTTTGCCCCTCGACGAGTGTCGGCAGGCGATTGATCCGCTTACCAAGGTCGTAGACGCGTAGCGACAGACCTTCGCCAAGGGCAAGGCCGTCGACGTCGACGGGCGTCGGCTTGGCAAGCGCCGGAGTCGTTGCGAGGGCCAGTGCGAGCCCGATGATCTTGTGTTTCATGGAAATCCTGAGCGCTGTCACCACGTCACGGTCGCCCGAGCCGATCCGTCGGAGGCGATCTCGAAAAACAGAACGCGGCGGGGCTGTCGAATGTCGATCACGAGCCCACCCTCACTTTGGACGGTCGCGTCTTCGCCGTTTGCCAACTTGTTTCGCAACCGCATTCCGTCGGGCAAACCTGTCACCTCGAATGTCCTCTCCAACGATCGTGGTCCGGCCGACGCGGGGGTTTCTTCGATCGTGATGACGTCGCCAGTCTCTGTCTGAAGCGCAACGCGAAGCACGACGCGTTCGGTGCCATCCACGCGATGGCCGAGCCACCTAGCCGTCGCTGGCACGACCACGTCGTCACGGAGCAGCGTCCAGCTCGATTGCTCGAAGGTGTCCAGCACCTCGCCACGCGTCCGCGGCTGTGGCCCATGTCGCGTGTCGTAGACGGTTCCGGTGAACTTCATGCCGCCGCGATTGCCGCCTTGCCAGACCTTGTAGAGGTCGCACGTCTGTGCGTCCCAAGCCGCCCAGATGTCGTCCGACAATGCGACAACCACCGTGCGAGCCCGGCCGTCCAGCACGCATCGAAACACCCACGGATCATGCGGCCGATCGGTCTGCGCATTGAGCTCAGACCCTGGGAGGGCGACGATCAAGAACAACACGAACAGACGTCTCACCGGCCTCCTCATAACGGAGTCAAAGTGTAACGCCTTGAGACCAAAATCGCTTGTCTGGGCCCAGACTTGCTTACCAGCCACCACTCAGCCTTTGCGCAGGGCCCAACGCGTGACGGCACCAATTTGCTGAACAGCGGAGAGGGGGAGATTCGAACTCCCGAGACCCCGAAGGGCCTACTAGTTTTCGAGACTAGCGCATTCAACCACTCTGCCACCTCTCCGGTGGGCCCACAGGGTAGACCGAACTGGCGGACGAATCAAAGCGGCGGGCGAACGCGTTTGGGGGCGAAAGTCGGGCGGCGGGTTGGCCGATGCATGTCAGGTGCCGGCGATGACCGACCGGCCAGAGCCCCCGAACGCCATGTCCGACAACAACGCATCTGCCGACTACCAGGAAGAGGACTTCGAGCGCGAGGTCGTCGATCGACGCCTCGGCCACGAACGGCGACGCCAGTCGGCCGAGGAGTCGGGTTACACCGGCCCGGATCGCCGTGTCGCCAAGGACGAGCGTCGCTCCGGCCTGGAGCGTCGCCGTGGGGCGGGCATTCGTCGCGAGGAGGATCGTCGCAGCGCCGAAGAGGGCGAGATGACGGAGCACCAGTTCGAGTTCATCCGGGCGATCGAGGCGTACAAGAAGGTCAACAACAAGCTTTTCCCGACCTGGACCGAGGTCCTCGAAGTCATGGAGCAGCTCGGCTACCGCAAGTGCGAGCTGCGCGAGGTGGAGCTGCCGAATGTGCCCGAGCCGGAGCTTTGGCGTCCGGAGTCGGATGAGACGCCGGTAAAGAAGGCTGCGTGAACGACTGTAGTTGCTCAGGAAAGACGAACGCCGCGACCTGGGAGGGTCGCGGCGTTGGTCTTGTGCGAGATTGGCAGGACGCCGCGAGGGGCTCGCTGCGCTCGCCGCTAAGCGAGGTGTGATTTGATTCGCGTGGGCTGCTCCGCGGGAGGCAACAGATCGCTGCCGTCAATCAGCCGTAGCCGCCACCGTAAAACCCACCGGTCGCAGAGGTCGGGGTGTCGCTGAACTGGGCGGCAGGGACTTCTCCGCCGCCACCGACGTTGCCGAGGCTGGTGACTGCGGCGACGTCGCCGCCTTCAAGCGATCCTCCGGAGCCGCCGGTGTTGAACAGCCCGCCCTCATAGGCAGCTGCGCGGTCGCGACTCGGCGTGCTGACACTGCTGTCGACCCCGCCAAAGGATGCCAATGCCCCGCGCGACGAGCCACCGCCACTGGTGATGATGAAGCCGCCGAACTGATTGAAGGTGTCTCGGAAAGCATCGCCGAACGAAGCGTTGTTGGCCGGCAGCGTGTCTCGGAGGAACTGGGCGTAGTCGGATCCGAGGAACGAGAAGTTGCCGCCGAAGAAGCCGTCTTCGATGTCGTCGGCCAAGGCTTCGAGCCAGTCATCTGCCCAAGCGAGCCAGAAGTCGACCGCCTGATCGACGCTGGTCTGGACGACTCGTGGATTGCTGCCGAAGTAGTCGCAGTAGACGTCGCTCAACGCCGGGCTGAGGCCCGCGGTGCCGAAAGCCGCGAGGAGTCGTCGCTGTTCGAGACGTTCGAGTTGGAAGCTTGTCGGCGCTATCGAGCTGTCGTGCATCACAATCTCCTTCGGTTGGTAGGGGTGATCGCCTCGAATCAAAGCAGGATCTGCAGTTGCCCGCGGATGAAAAGCTGGAACTCTTCGCTCGAGATGAAGTCGAGCTGTGGGGCACCGGGCGTCCCGAACGGCAGAATGCCGCCGTCGACGGTGAGCTTGAGAGTGTGTGGCAGGCTTTCGGGCTCGAAGTAGTAGTTCAATCCGGTCGTGAGCTCGAGGAAGAAGTCCTCGGAAATCGGGAGCGTGTCATCGTCGAGGATGAGGGCGCTGACCCGGCCGAAAGGTTCCAAGCCGTCTTCGAGCAGGAACGACGCTTGGCCGACGCCGCCGATGTTGAATGTGCTGTCGCCGTTGAACTGTCCAAGGTTGACGAAGACGGCTCCATAGGCGGCGATGCCATCCGCGTTCTCGAAGCGGAAGTCGCCCGTGCCCGTAAGAAGCGTCGTGTCGCCGGCGAAGGTCAGGTCGGCACCTGCTCCGGCGGCGATTGTCTGTTCGGTGGTGCCGATCGCTGAGAAGTCCTTGAGGGCGGCCCAGTCGCCTTCGATCAGGAACTCGAAGCGTCCGGCCGCGCCGATGTTGGCGGGCGTGTCGCGGAACGAGGTGTTTCCGCTGCCCAGCCCGTCGGTGATGCCGACTTCGCCGCGGATGTTCTGCACGCCCTGGGGCGTCAAGACGGCGGTGACGCCCTGGACATAGCCGCCGGCACCGAGCACGTCGGAAGCGAGCGAGCGGTCCACCGCGAGGTTAAACCCGCCGAAGGTCGTCCGCTCTGCCGAGACCGGGTTGAGGAACTGCCCGCCACGGATGGCGATGTCTTCGCTGAGCGGCAGGACGACGAAGGCGTCTTCGAGTGTGAAGTCACCGCCGTCTGGGACAAAGGTGCCTTGCACGCGGTACTCGATCGGGCCGGACAAGAACCCGACGCCTTCGGCCGGGCCGAGTGTGCCGAAGATGTACGGATTGACGCGGCTTTGCTCGAACCCGACATCGATGTCGTCGTCACCAGAAGCGTCCTCGAAGAAGTTGCCGACGCCACGAACCTGAACCAGCACGCCACCGCGGGCCTCGATCGTCGACAGCGGCCCTTCGCCGACCTCAGCGGGGACGAGGTCGAAGGATCCGGTGGCGTCCTCGCCGAACTTGTAGATGTCGTTCTGGGCGATCACACCGGCGGCGTCGAGCGCTGGGAGCCGCGCGATCTCCTCGGCGTCCACCGCGGCAACCGGCGCGGCCGACGCGTTCTTCTGCTCTTGAGCGTTGGCGAGACCCGGCAAGGCGACAACGGCAACGGCCGGCAGGGCGAGTCGACGAAAAAGACGGCGGGCGGTGGTGTTGGTGGTCATGATCCTCACTCGGCAAAAGCCAAACACGCCGGCTTTCGAGCCGGAGCAGCGGCTGGACCCCCGCGTTCTAACCGCACTCAAGACCGCACCGCAACCCTCTGCGAGGCCTGCGACGGTGTGACCAAACGTCCGATTAAGTTGGCCGAGTTAACGAATCACGCTCAAGGCGGACACCCGAAGCAGCGAGACGCAGAACAGCTGCTCGTCGTCCATCCAGTGCCGCATGACCTCGAATCCCGCGGCTTCGGCGAGGCTGTCGAAGCCAGGGCGGGTGTACTTGTGGCTCAATTCGGTCCGGATCGAATCGCCTCGGTAGAAGTGGAACGTCTCGTCGCCGACGTGCACTTCCTGGTTGCGATCGGAGACGAGGTGCATCTCGATGCGTCCGCGGGCCGGGACGTACGGGGCGTAATGCAGCCAGTGATCGAGATCGAAGTCGGCGTCGAGCTCGCTGTTGAGTCGGCGCAGGACGTTGCGATTGAAGTCGGCCGTGACCCCGGCGCGGTCGTTGTACGCGGCGTGCAGGCGCTGTGGTTCCTTGCGAAGGTCGTAGCCGATCAGCAGATAGCCACCGGTGCCGAGCGTCTTGCCAGTGCGGCTTAAAAAGTCGACGGCGTCGTGCGGGCGAAGGTTGCCGATGGTCCCGCCTGGAAAAAATGCCATGCGCGGCCCCGGCGGCAAATCGTCGGGCAGGCGGATGTCCTGGTTGAAGTCCGCCAAAACGGGGCGAACGACGAGACCTGGGTGGGAGCCGGCGAGCTTTTCCGCAGCCTCTTCGAGGTACCAGCGGCTGATGTCGATCGGCACGTATGCTGCGATGTCGAGACCATCGAGAAGCAATCGCACCTTTTTGGTGCTGCCGCTCCCGTACTCGACGAGCGTCAACTGCCCGCCGACGGCTTCGGCGACGTCGCTGCGACAGGCCTCAAGGATGCCCAGTTCCGTCCGCGTCGGGTAGTACTCGTCGACGTCGCAGATCGCCTCGAAGAGCCGGCTGCCTTCGTCGTCGTAGAAGAGCTTGCTCGGCAGCCACGATTGCTCGTCGGCCAAGCCTTGAAGCACCTCGCCCCGCGTGTCGGCGACAGGCGGGTGAAGATCCAGTATCGGTGTCTTTGAAGAGATAGCGGTCGGTTGGAGTTACAGCGGAACGGCTACAGCGTAGCGGCGTGGTCGTCGGCATCGCGAGCGAGCCGAAGCCCGGTGAACTGCCAACGCGCGTCGGGCGGAAAGAAGTTGCGGTAGGTCATTCGTGCGTGCGACTCGGGCGTCACGCACGAAGCGCCGCGAAGCACGAACTGATTGCACATGAACTTGCCGTTGTATTCGCCCATCGCCCCGGCCGGTGCCTTGTAGCCCGGGTAGCCGGTGTATTGAGTCGCCGTCCATTGCCAGACTTCCCCCATGGCCTGTCGAAGCCTGCCGTCACCGGCGTCGCGACCTGGATGAAGTCGGCCGGCGTCGAGGAAGGAGCCGCGCGTGTCGCCGTGTCGTGCGACGGCGACTTCCCACTCGGCCTCGGTTGGCAGACGCATCTTCGACCAACGCGCGAACGCGTCAGCCTCGAAGTAGCTCAGGTGGCAGACCGGCGCGTCGCGGTCCAACGGTACGAGCCCGCCGAGCGTGAACTCGTGCCAGTCGTCACCGTCGCGATGCCAGTAGAACGGGGCGGACCAGTTGGTCTTGTCTGCACAGACGTGGGCCCAGCCCTCGCTGAGCCACAGTTCCGCCCGTTCGTATCCGCCATCGCGGACGAACTCGAGAAACTCGCCATTGGTGACGAGCCGGTCGGCGATCTCGAACGGCCGGAGGTAGACCTGATGCCGCGGGCGCTCGTTGTCGTAGGAGAAGTCGTCACCGTCGTGGCCGATCTCGTGCAGGCCGGCGTCGACGTGGAGGAAGCGTGTTGCCGTCGGTCGGCCGTCGTCTTTCGGCAGGTCCGTGTACGCCGGGTAGAGCGGGTTGCAGCTGAAGACGTGCTTGATGTCCGTGTGCGCCAGCTCGATGTGCTGTTGTTCGTGGTGCAGGCCGATGACGAGCAGCGGTTCGACGGCTTCGCGTTGGTCGGGCGTGAGCGCTTGCAGCTGTCGTTCGACGGCGCGGTCGACGTGATGGCGATAGTCGAGCACCTCGTCGAGCGTCGGCCGACTCAGTGTGCCGCGCTTGATGCGGCAGTGTCGGTCACCGACGGTGACGTAGTAGCTGTTGAAGATGTAGGCGAAACGGTCGTGAAATGGCCGGTACTGAGGGTCGGCCGCGGGACCGTCGGTGAGGAGGAACTGCTCGAAAAACCAGCTGGTGTGGCCCAGGTGCCACTTGGTGGGCGAGACGTCGGGCATCGTCTGGATGACCGTGTCCTCGCGTGCCAGCCGGGCGGCCATGGCTTCGGTGGCCCGGCGGACGAGGCGATACCGCTGAACAAGGTCGGCATTGCCATCGGACGCGTGGTCGTCGATGTACTCGGTGTGCTGGCGGTGAACGGCTTGGAGCTGCTTGATCGTCATGGCGACGGGCGCTGGGTGAAGAATCGCTGTCACCCGCCCGCGGCAGGTACGGCAGCCGATGCGAAAGCCTACCAAAAGACTGCTGCTCCTGCCGCTGCTTGTTTTTGCTGATCTCACGGGAGCTCGCCGTCTAACAATGAGCCATGCCGGAGCGTGCGAAGTCGCCAGACGCCAAACTGAGCTTCGAGGACGCACTCGACGAACTCGAACAGATCACCGCAAAGATGGAACGCGGCGACCTGTCACTCGACGCGTCGCTGGAGGCGTACGAACGCGGCACGAAGCTGGTCCAACTCTGCCAGCATCGCCTCGATTCGGCCGAGCGTCGCATCGAAGAACTGGGTAAAGGGAAGGACGGCTCGCTGACGTCGAAGCCGATGGACGCATGACCGACGACGCGCGCGACCACGAAGGGGCCGAGGCATTCCTGAATCAGTCGGCGGCGCTCCTGCAGCTGTGGATCGACACCGGTCTGCCCGCGGCGACCGACCTCAACGTCGCCCCAGAGCAGGCCGCCGCTCCGATTCGCTACGTGCTGGAAGGTGCCGGCAAACGGCTGCGTGGTGCGCTGGCTCTGGCGGCGTGTCGTGCTGTCGGAAAGCCGGCGAACCTCGCGATCGAGGCGGCCGTGGCGGTGGAGTTGATCCACGCCTTCAGCCTCGTCCATGACGACCTTCCTGCGATGGATGACGACGACCTTCGCCGTGGAAGGCCGACGGTGCACAGAGCGTTCACCGAGGCCGACGCGATCCTGGCGGGCGACGCGTTGAGCGTGATGGCGTTCCAAGTGATTGCCGATTCCGTCGATCAACCGCCGGAGGTCGTCCAGCAGCTCGTCCTCGACCTCACGAGCGCCACGGGCGTCATCGGCATGATCGGCGGCCAGGCGATGGACATCGCGTCGCAGGGCAAGACGCTGTCGCTCGACGATCTTCGCGACTTGCACGCCCGCAAGACCGGCGCCCTCATCACCGCCAGCTGCGTCATGGGCGGTCGATGCGGCGGGGCGAGCGACGATGAAATCGAACGTCTCCGCACGTTCGGCGAACACGTCGGCCTCGCGTTCCAGATCGCCGACGACTTGCTCGACGTCACCGCCGACGCGGACGCGATGGGCAAGGCCACGGGCAAAGACGCCGAAGCCGGGAAGAACACGTACCCGTCGCTGCTCGGCGTCGACGAGTCGCGCCGTTTGATGGCCGAAGAAGTGCAAGCCGCACTTGCCGCAATCGACAGCTTCGCCGACGACGCCGAGCCGCTACGACTGCTCGCGCGCTTTGCCGCGACGCGACGTCGATGATGCGACCGTAAAGACAACCAATGCCGCCCAAATCAGGCCGAACCCGGCGAGTCGCGTCGGTGTGAGCTTCTGGCCGAGCGCGAGCGAGCAACCCAGCTGCATGCTCGGGCCGAGGTACTGGATGAAGCCAAGCACACGCATCGGCAAGCGGGTCGTCGCAAAGCCGAACAGCGACAGCGGCGCGACCGTGAACACGGCAGCGCCGGCGAGATAGAGCGTCGTCAGCAACACGCCGGGCGAGCCACTCTCGCCCACCGGCGGCATGCCGAACCAGATCAATCCGACCAGCGCCGCGGGCGTCAGGACAACGACTTCTCGAAAGACGCCCTCGACGCCCGGGACATCGTGCCGTCGCCGGACCGTCGTGTACGCCGCCACCGCCGCCGCCATCAGGAACGCGATCACGAGCGACCAAAGCCGGTCGAGCTGTTTGAGCGAGTCGAGCGCGAACACGACACATCCCGCCGCCGCCAAGATGAGCGCGATCGTCTGCTTGCGGTCCATCCGCTCGCCGAAAAGCACCACGCCCACCGCCACGATGGCAAGCGGCGTCACGAAGTACGCCAACGACGCCTCCATCGCCCGGCCGTTGACGACGAGGTAGACAAACAGCAGCCAATTGATGCCGATGAGCACGCCGCACACCAGCGAGACCCACTTCGGCGTCGCCGCTCGCTCCGCCTGCCGCGGCAAGAGCCGCACGAGCAACGCCAGCATCGGCAGCGACAGCACGACGCGGTACGTCGTCGTCTGCAACACGGGCACGTGCGTCAGCAGCTGGTAGTAGAGCGGCACCAGGCCCCACATGACGTTCGCCCCGATCGACGAGGCGATGCCCAGCGTCGTCGAACGATCCGTCTCTTCCCGCAACACGTCGTGCCACGATAGAGCAGCAGGAGCCGCTCGCCTTAGAGGTCGTACTCCTTGATCTTGCGGTAGAGCGTGCGCTCGCCGATCTTGAGAATCTTGGCGGCGCGTTCGCGGTTGCCGTCGACGAGCTTGAGCGTGTTGCGGATGAGTTCGACCTCGGCCTGTTCGATGCTGATGCCGACCAGCCCGTCGAGTCCGCCGATGCCGCCGGGCTCGGTGGTGCCGGTCGCGAGTTCCGGCGGCAGGTCGTCCGGGCCGATGGTGTCGCCGGACGACATCACGACGAGGTTGTCGACGGCACTCTTGAGCTGACGCACATTGCCGGGCCACGCGTTGGCCATGAACGCCTGCTGGACTTCGGGCGCAATCTTGTCGATCTCGCGTCCGTACTGCTCGGCCGCACGTCTCACGAAAAAGTGCAGCAGCAGCGGAATGTCCTCGCGTCGCTCGCGCAGCGCCGGCAGCCGCAGCGTGACGCCCTTGATCCGGAAGTAGAGGTCCTCGCGAAACTCCTTGTCGGCAACCATCTGCTCGATGTCACGGTTGGTCGCGCTGACAACGCGGACGTCGACTTGGCGCGGCTCGTTGCTGCCGAGGCGAACGACCTCGCCGTTCTCCAAAACGCGAAGCAGCTTGGCCTGCATGGCGGCGGGCATGTCGCCGATCTCGTCGAGGAACAGCGTCCCGCCGTCCGCGTGCTCGAACCGACCAGCGCGGTCCGACTGTGCGCCGGTGAACGCGCCCTTCACGTGGCCGAAGAGCTCGTCTTCCAGGATCGACTCGCTCAGCCCGGCGCAGTTGAGCGCGACCAGCCGCTGCTTGCGTCGATCACTGTGCTGGTGGATCGCCTTGGCGACGAGTTCCTTGCCGGTGCCGCTTTCGCCGAGGACGAGGACGGGAATGGTGCTGCGAGCGACCTGCTTGGCCGTCTCGATGAGCTTCTTCATTGCGGCCGAGTTGCCGATGATGCCCTCGAACCCGCCGTCTTCGACGACGACGTCGGCGATCTCGGCTTCGAGAGTCTTGTTGCGACGCCGCAGCTTCGACTTCTCTGCCGCCCGTGCGACTTGAGCCCGGAAATCCTCCAGGTCGAGCGGCTTGGTGATGTAGTCGTAGACGCCCTCGCGGATCGCCTCCTTCGACGTCGGCACGTCGTTGACGGCCGTCACGAGGATGACCGGCGGCGGCTCTTCGAGGGCTCGCGCGAGCTTGAGCACCTCCAGCCCATCGCGATCGCCGTCCATCCGCAGGTCGGTGACGACGACGTCGTACCGCTTGCGCCGGAACGCCTTTCTGGCATCTTCGAGCGAATGGCCGAGGTCGCAGTCACACTGCTGCCGCTCCAGCGCGTCGCTCATCACTTCGGCGTGGTCGACCTCGTCGTCAATGACGAGCACACGCGTCGGCCGATCGTCAAGCTCTGCCATCGTCACAGTTTAGGTCGCTCGGACTGTTCTCCGAGCTTGACCGTTCGTTGCTGCTGGTCGTCCGTCGTCAGATGGATGTGGTCAATTGCTAGGACAGCGACGCCGGACTCGACGCGTCGCACGTCGCCGCGGCCGTCACTGATTGGCCCCTCGTAGTTGAGGTAGCGGCGTCGATGATCCGGCAGTCGCTCGATGCGTGTCGTCGCTCTCGGCGGCCAGTCGTAGACGCGCCACGTCCACAGTGGCGACTTGCCATCCGAATCGAGCATGAGGTCAAAGTGCGGCCCGCCGTGACTCGGCGGTGCGGTGTGGTGGAGGACGACGTATCGCACGGTCACTCTTCGCTCGACATGAACTGCTCCATCACGCTGATCGGCGCGACGCTGAACAGCACGAGGCCCGCGCCTGGAATGATCAGGGCTGCTGTCGCAAGCCAGAAGATCTCGGTGCCGGTCTTTCGCTGGCGGCGTTCCTGGCGAACGCTGAGGTTGCGGTCTTCGACGCGCTCGTAGGTTTCTCGGCGAATGTCGATCGCTACTCGGGCCGTTCGGTATCCGCCGTAGAGCATCGCCACGCCGAGCAGGGCCATCGCGATTCGACTGACCAAGCGACGCCACATCGGCTCCGCCGGCTCCGTCGGCTTGGGCTTGATGCGAACGGGTTTCCAGCGTCGCGCGGGCATTGATGCAGTCTAACGACAACAGACGACGACTTCCTCACCGATCGCATGCCTCCCGCGAGAGGATCCGGGCCCGGCACCGGCGTCGCGATCGAGGCGATTTCGGTTCGTCGATCAATCTCCACCGCATCCACCCCCACACCCATCTCCACCTCCGTCACCGTCGCCGCCGAGGCCACCGAAGTCGATCCCCGCGTGCCAGCCATTGCCGCCAGAGCCGGGAAGCCCAATCGCGATCAAGACCATACCAATGAGTGCCGCGACAAACTTCTGGCCGAGAGAGTCGAGGACGACGAGCCCTCCGACGAAGATCAGCAGTCCCGCGACGAGCAGGACAATTCGGACCGCAAGCATGTCGCGATCAGGCTACCAGAACCGGCGGGGCGACGTACTCGCTGCGGACAGTTTCGCCGTTGTTGACGGAGCTCTTGAGATCGCACGCGTGGCTTTCAGGCGGCAGGCCGAAGTCGGTTTCGTAGAGCTCGTGCAACTCGTTCAGCTCCGCGTCTGACAAGTCCGCCATGCCCGCGGCGGCGGTGACTTCGTCGATCTCCTTTTCGTCCAGGAGCGTTGCTGTGATCGTCGTCATCGCCGGCTGTTGCAGGAGCCACTTGCAGGCGAACTGGTGGACGGTCATGTCGTGCGACTCGAAGATGTGGCGAATCTTCTCCACCTTCTGCGGGCCGTACACACGCCACGCCGCGTCACGGAACTTGCGGTGGTCGCTCTGGCTGAGCTTGGTGTCCTTCTGGATGACGCCCTTGAGGACGCCTGAGTTGTCTTGCACGCGTGCCATTAGGCCGGCCTTCGTCGCGACCGCCATCTCGCCGATCTCGCGGGCGGGGTGCTGTTCGAGGTAGTTGTAGACCGTCTGGACGGCGTTGCAGCCGCTCTGTTCGAGTGCTTCGAAGCCTTCCTCGCGCCAACCGATCGCCGGGCCAAGGGAGACGCCCCAGCAGCCGATCTTGCCTTCCTGCTGCACTCGGTCGAGCTCTGCGAAAAGCTCATCGCTGAAGTGTGGCAGCTTGATGTTGTGCGCGAGATAGACGTCGATCCGCTCGACGCCGAGTCGTGTGAGCGACTCTTCGAGCGCCTTGCTCAAGAAGGCAGGCGAAAAGTCCTGCGTGCGCTCTTTGTGACTGCCCGGCGTGCCGGGGTCGTTGTAGAAGTCGTACCCAAACTTCCCGCCGATCTGGATCCGGTCACGTTGCGCCGCGTCGAGCGTATCGAGCCAGTTCCCGAACAGCGTCTCCGCCCGGCCGTTGCCATAGGCGTCGCCGTTGTCGAAGAACGTCACGCCGCGATCCAACGCGTGGCTGCAGAGATGGTTGCAGTCGTCCTGCGTGCGATGGCCCCACCAATCAACGCCGAAGATCCAACAGCCCAGGCTGATGGGCGAGACGGAGACGTCGCTGTTACCGAACGGGCGGAGTTGCATGCTCCGACAGTACGCGGAAGTACCAGTGTCTGAGCTCGCCGCGACGTGAAAGGTCGAGCTTCAGTCTGCCGCAGCTGGATCGCGGGCGGCGCGGTCGGCGGTGAGTTGGTCGGTGGCTTGAATCTCGACGCGGCGGTTCATGCGGCGATCGGCTTCGTCGTACGCGCGGAGTCGAATCGGCTCGTAGCCGCCCGCAGCCTGGACGCGGAGAATGTCGGGGGTCACGCCAGCCGCGATCAGAGCGTCGGTCACGACGTTGGCACGACGCAGAGCGAGGTCGATTTCGAGGCGACGGCCCTCGGGGCTGTTTCGGGCAACTTCCATCGGCAGGTCGTCGGGCGACGTGTGACCTTTGACCAGGACGATGTTGCGGAAACCGCGAATCTTCGCGGCCACCTGACGGACGGCGACGGCGGACTCTTCGGTGAGCGTGTCGCTGCCTGCGTCGAAGTGCACCCGTCCACCGAGGCCGGCGTAGTCGCCGTCACGGATGTTCATCACTTCCGGATCGCTGCCTTCGGCCCCCTTGGCCGCGGTCTCGGCATGACCTTTCCCACCGGCGCCGTCGCGTTTCATCTGATCGAGCGCGCGGTACAGCTCTTCGATGCGCATCTGCCTCTCGGCGGTGTCAGCGGACGTTGCACCGAAGGCGTTCTGAATATCTCGAATGAGCTCTTGCTGACGAATCTCCTGCTGAGTCGCCTGCTCCGCGTCGCTAGTGGCATCGGGTTTGAGCACCCACAGAATCACGAACAGACCCATCATGCACATCAGCAGGTCGGCCAGAGTGAAGATCCACTCGGGGCATTCTTCGCAGAGTTCCTCTGGATCACACGACATGCTGGTGGCGGACGGAGAGTGGCGGGGCGTGAACTGGTACGACGCTGGCTAAGTGGTCTGCCGCGCGATCGGAGGCACTAGTCCTCACGAGCCATCGCGGCTTGTTTGGCGGTGGTCATGAAGCTCAGGAGCTGCATCTCAACAACGCGCGGGTTGTTGCCAGCTTGAATGCTGAGGAGGCCCTGCATCATGACCTCCTTCACGAAGGCTTCTTCCTTTGACAGCAGTGCCAGCTTCTCGGCGATCGGGCCAGCCATGACGTTTTGCAGCATGGCTCCGTAGAGCGTTCCGGTCAGGGCGATGGCCAAGGCGCCACCGATCGCGGCGGGGTCGCCGTCCAGGTTTTTGAACAGCGCGATCTGAGCGATCAGACAGGCGAGCAGTCCACAGCCGGGGCCGAACTTGGCAAGCGCCGCCCAGAAGTGTTTGCCGTGCTTGTGTCGTTCGAGCATCGCGTCGATCTCGGCCCGGAGGATCGTCTCGACGACTTCGGCGTCGGTGCCGTCGATCGTGAGCTGAAGGCCCTTGCGCATGAACGGGTCTTGGTGCGATTTGCTCGCCTCTTCGAGGGCTAGCACGCCGTCACGCCGGGCGGTTTCGGCGTACTCGACGATCTCCTTGACGACGTGCTCGGCGTCGTGGTGCGGGGCGAAGAGCATCTTCATGCTCGCCTTCATGCTCAGGATGACGCCTTTGAGCGGCGTTCCGGCGATGGCGGCACCGACGGCGGCGCCGCCGACTAGGATCACCTCGGCCGGCTTGATGTACGGGCCGATCGCCCCGTGCGTGGCGTGCCACATGCCGAAGCCGAGCGAGCCCCAGGCAACGCCGTAGCCGATGAAGGTTCCGAAATCCATGAAGTCAAAAGGGCGAAAGGAGGATGGGCACAGATCGAACGGTCGGACCGTCCCTCCTTCGCGTTATCGGCCCGGCGGATCGATTTCGTGCACTCGCAGCGCGCTTCACCTAGCTTCGTGACATGGCTCGCGCGCTCGTCCTCCAAGCCGCCGGGATCAACTGCGATCTCGAGACCGCCCGCGCCTTCGAGCTGGCCGGTGCGTCGGCGGACCTGCGTCACGTGAACACGCTCGATGTCCGAGATCCGTTTGCCGGCTACGACCTCCTGGCCATCCCTGGCGGCTTCAGCTACGGCGACGATGTGGCAGCAGGGCGAATCCTGGGCGACCGAATCGTCCGGCAGTTCGGAGACGCGCTGCACCGGTTCGTCGACAGTGGGCGGCCGGTTCTGGGTATCTGCAACGGCTTCCAAGTGCTGGTCTCTGCCGGACTCCTGCCGGGTGGCAATGCCGAGCGGGCGGCGTTGGACACGAACGTGTCCGGCTCGTTCGCGTGCCGGTGGGTGACGCTTCGCCGAGGCGGTGCCAGCTCGATCTGGACGGCGGACTTCGCGGCCGACGAGGCCATCGAGCTGCCCATCGCTCACGCCGAGGGTCGGCTCATCGGTGACGAGGCAACGATTGATCGCCACGCCGCGTTCACCTACGCGGAGCCGGCGCAGCGGCTGTCAGACGACTTGCCCGCCAACCCGAACGGCAGCGTGGCCGACGTCGCGGGTTTGACAGATTCGACGGGGCTGGTCATGGGGCTCATGCCGCACCCGGAGCGCTACGTCGAGCCGATGCAGCATCCCGCCTACGCGAAGAAGCATATCGAGAAGAGCGGTGACAACGGTGAGCCTGCTGGGTTGAGGCTGTTCCGATCGGCCGTCCGGGCGACTTCCGCATGAATCGGAGTCTCGAGGCCGCTAGGTTGTCGGCCGATGTCGATGCCCGTCAATCAGTCACTCACCGGGAACGCCTGGCAGTTTCGTCTGGTCCACGTCCATCCGAAGGAACTCGGCACGACGCATGACCAATCCGAAGCCCCCAGCGATCTGATCGGCCGCGATGTCCCAGCGACGGTCCCGGGGCAGGTGCATGTCGATCTGCTGCGCGAGGGACTCATCGTCGATCCGACCATCGGCCTCAACGAAAAGCAGGTGCTCTGGACCGGGCGGGCCGACTGGACCTACCAGACGACGCTCGCCGTCGACCAGGCGACGCTGGACCACGAGCACGTCGAGCTCTGTTTCGACGGCCTGGACACGTTCGCCGAGGTCGTTGTCAACGGCACGACCATCGGCCGGACGCGCAACATGCATCGCCGATACCGGCTCGATGCCAAAGCCGCGCTTCATCTCGGCGACAACGACCTGACCGTCCGGTTCGCAGCGCCGCTGCCGGAGATCTGGCAGGCGGAAGAGCGTCAAGGCCCCTTGCCAAGACAGGGCGGCGGAAGCAACCCGACACAACCGCACAACGCTGTTCGCAAGATGAGCTGCGACATGGGCTGGGACTGGGGCCCGGCCACCCCGACCAGCGGCATCTGGCGCGATGTGCGGCTCGAAGCCTGGAGCACGGGTCGACTCGGCGACGTCCGACCGATCGTGACCTCTGCAATGGACAACGAGGCGACCGTCGCCATCCACGCCGACGTTGAAGGTCGTGGCACGGCGACGGCCAAGCTGACATCGCCTGACGGCGTCGTCTTCGAGTCAAAAGACGGCGTGATCACCGTCGACGAGCCACAGCTGTGGTGGCCGTGGACGCACGGCGATCAGCCGCTCTACGACCTGCAGGTCGAGCTTCACGACGGCCACGCGGTTCTCGATCGGCGCACGCATCGGATCGGCTTGCGCACGGTTGAGCTGATCACGGACTCGGACGCCGACGACGCGCAGTGGCCTGTTGACGGCATTGCGAACGGGTCGCGCATGGAGCTTCGCATCAATGGCAGGAGCGTCTACTGCAAGGGCGCGAACTGGATTCCCGACGACGTCTACCCGGCCCGCGTCGACCGCGATCGCTACCGCGAACGCCTGAAGCAGGCGGCGTCGGCGAACATGAACATGGTCCGCATCTGGGGCGGCGGATTGTACGAGTCGGACGGCTTCTACGAACTCTGCGACGAGATGGGCCTGATGGTCTGGCAGGACTTTCTCTTCGCCTGTGCGGCGTACAGCGAGCTGGACGAGGTTGCGGACGAAGTCGAGGCCGAGGCGCGCGACAATGTCTCACGCCTTTGCCGTCATCCGTCGTTGGTCCTGTTTAACGGCAACAACGAGAACCTGTGGGGCCATCGCGACTGGCACTTTCGTGGTCAGTCGTGGCCGGACTCGATTGGCAGCCGCGGCTGGGGCGCGAAGTACTACTTCGACGTGCTGCCGAGCGCCGTGGCCGACCTAGCGCCTGGTGTGCCTTACTGGCCCGGCAGCCCGAGCAACGGCGGCACACTGGCGGACTTCGAACGGACCGATCGCCACCCCAACGACAACGAGCATGGCAATCGGCACATCTGGAACGTCTGGCACGGACCCGGCCACTACCTCGGCTATGTCGGGCACTCGCCACGCTTTTGCAGCGAGTTCGGCTTCCACGGCCAGCCGACCTGGCCCGCGATCGAGCAGTCGGTGCCCGAAGATCAACGCCGCTGGTACAGCCCGACCATGCGGTCGCACAACAAGAACGGCTACGACGGAACTATCGGCGACGGCCAGGACAAGAGCACGACGCGGCTCAGCGACGACTTCCTCGTCCCCGACGACTTCGACGAGTGGCTGTACCTCACGCAGGTCGCACAGGCCAGGGCGATGACCGTCAGCCTCGGCTGGTTTCGATCGCTTTTCCCCTACAACAACGGCATTCTGATCTGGCAGCTCAACGACTGCTGGCCGGGGTCGAGCTGGTCGCTCATCGACCTCGACACCCACGGCATCGGCCGCTGCAAGCCTGCGTGGTACGCGGTGCAGCGCGGTTTCGCCCCGCGTGTCTGCAACGTGATGCCGCGGGCGACCCAGCCGCTGACTGGCTGGGATGACGACGCGGGTCCGCTGCGTGCGTACCTCCACAACGACCATGACGCGGCGTGGAGCGGCGCGCTGCGACTGCGGCACATCACGCTCGCCGGCGACACGCTTGCCGAGACTGCGGTCGACTTCGCTCTTGCTGCGAGGTCATCGCATCAGATTGACGTCCCCGACGCCTGGACCGCGACCCGCCGACCCGACAGCTTCGTTCTGGCAGAACCCGACGGCGGCGAGCGATCGTTCTGGTGGTTCGCCGCCGACCGCGACATCAACTCGCCGACACCGCGATACACCACGACCGTCGATGGCGAGCGTGTCACCGTGACCGCCGAGACGCTCGTCCGCGACCTGTGCTTCTTCGCGGAACGCGTCGATCCCGCAGTGGCATCAGATAGCAACTGCATCACGCTCCTGCCGGGCGAGCAGCACACGTTCGTGGCGAGTGGCGACGTCCCGGAAACCTCAGCCCTGACAATTCCCCCGGTGCTCCGATGCGTCGGGCGAAGCACGTTTGATGCGGAGTGATCACCCTGCGAGCGTGGCGATGACCGCCGCCATGTCGCCTTCGAGCATCGCTCGGCGGTTCAGTCGCAGTCCTTCGAAAACGCCGCTGGTGATCACATCGTCGGCGTCGGCCGGCATTGGGTGGTAGAGGCCGTCCTTGAGCGTGAACCAGTCGAGCTGTGGGACGGTTTCCTCGGTTCGCCAGAGCAGATACTCCTGAACGCCCGCGGCGGCGTAGGCCTCTGCTTTCTCATGTGCGTCTCGACCGGCAGTTGACGCTGCTACTTCACAAACGAGCTCCGGCGGGCCGTGGACGTAGTCGTCTTCGCCAACAGTTGCTAAGCCGCTGGGATCGAAGAGATATGCGTCGGGTTGGAAGTGCTCGTCGTCGGCGAGGATAACGGTGCCGTCCGTGCCTGCAACGAGGTGGGGGTGGCGGCTTTGGTAGAGGCTGAGCCATCCGATCAGGCGGCTCATTGGAGCAGCGTGCAATGTGTTGCGAACCGGACTGGCCATGATGTGAACAACTCCGTGGATGAGCTCAGCCTTGACGTTCGGCATCGCCTCGTAGCGACGCATGAATTCGGCGCCCGAAAGGCGATCGCCGTTCTCCAATAGCGGTACAAGTTCGAGCGGCTTGGCCTTGGCCACGTCCTCTGGCTTTGGTGGCGGGATGAGCAGGGCGGACATGGCAGCGCACTATACGAGAAACCGGCCGACGCGGGTGCGTCGGCCGGCGGGTTCGCTTCGAAATCAAGTGCTCTCTCAACGGGCTTCTACATCATCCCGCCCATGCCACCCATTCCGCCCATGCCACCCATTCCGCCGCCGGGCATGCCGGCGGGTTCGGGCTTGTCTTCCTTGATCTCGCTGATGACCGCCTCGGTGGTCAGGAGCAGGCCGCTGATGCTGCCGGCGTTTTCGAGGGCGGTGCGCTCGACCTTGGTCGGGACGATGACGCCCATCTTGATGAGGTCGCCGTACTCGTGTGTCAGAGCGTTGTAGCCGAAGGTGACGTCCTTCAGGTTCTCCTTGACCTTCTGGGCGACCACGCTGCCGTCGACGCCAGCGTTCTCGGCGATCTGCTTGAGCGGGGCCTCGACGGCGCGACGAACAATGTCGACGCCGATCTTCTGGTCCTCGTTGTCACAGTCGCCCTTGACCTTGTCGAGCGTCTTGGCCGCGGCGCGGATGGTCGCGGTGCCACCGCCGGGAAGGATGCCTTCCTCGACGGCGGCGCGGCAGGCGTGCAGGGCGTCTTCGACGCGGGCCTTCTTCTCCTTCATGGCGACCTCGGTGGCCGCGCCGACGTTGATCTGTGCCACACCGCCGGCCATCTTGGCGAGACGCTCCTGGAGCTTCTCGCGGTCGTAGTCGCTGGTGGTCGCGTCGATCTCGTTCTTGATCTGCTCGATGCGGGCCTTGATTTCCTTCTCGGCACCGGCACCTTCGATGATGGTCGTGGTGTCCTTGTTGATGCGGACCTTTTTGGCCCGGCCGAGCTTGTCGAGCTCGAGGGTCTCGAGCTTGAGGCCGAGCTCTTCCATCACGGCCTCGCCGCCGGTGAGGACGGCGATGTCCTGCAGCATCGCCTTACGACGATCGCCGAAGCCGGGCGCTTTGACCGCGACGGCCTTGAACGTGCCGCGAAGGGCGTTGACGACGAGGGTCGCCAGGGCTTCGCCCTCGATGTCTTCCGCGATGACGAGCAGCGGCTTGCCGCTCTCGGCGACCTTGCTCAGGATCGGGATGAAGTCGCGGGCGTTGCTGATCTTCTTCTCGAAGATGAGGACGTACGCGTCTTCGAGGACGGCCTCGCGCGTCGTCTGATCGGTGACGAAGTGGGGCGACAGGTAGCCCTTGTCGAACTGCATGCCCTCGACAAGGTCGATCGTGGTGTCGAGGGCCTTGCCCTCTTCGACGGTGATAACGCCGTCGCGGCCGACCTTGTCCATCGCCTGGGCGATGAGGTCACCGATCTGCTTGTCCTGGTTGGCGGAGGACGTGCCGACCATGGCGACTTCCTTGGAGTCCTTGACCGGGCGGCTCATCGTGCGGAGCTCGGCGACGATGGCTTCGACGGCCCGCTGAATTCCGCGCTGGACCTGGGTGCTGTTCGCACCGGAGCCGACGTTGCGAAGGCCTTCACCGAAGATAGCCTCGGCGTAGACGGTGGCGGTGGTGGTGCCGTCGCCGGCGATCTTGGAGGTCTTGTCGGCGACCTCCTTGACCATCTGGGCGCCCATGTTTTCGTACGAGTCTTCGAGCTCGATCTCCTTGGCGACGGTCACGCCGTCCTTGGTGACGGTGGGCGAGCCGAAGGACTTTTCGAGGACGACGTTGCGGCCTGACGGGCCGAGGGTGACCTTGACGGCGCGGGCGAGCTTCTTGACGCCGGCGTAGACGGCGGAGCGTGCGTCTTGGTCGAAAGCGATTTTCTTAGCAGGCATGAGTTATTAGTTGTTAGGGCCTAGGGCTTAGGGCAGAGACAGCGAGGTGGAAGCGTTAGCTGACGATGGCGAGGACGTCGTCTTCGCTCATGATGAGCAGCTCATCGCCGTCGATCTTGACTTCGGTGCCGGCGTAGCTGGTGAAGAGGACTTCGTCGCCCTTCTTGACGCTGAAGGTGCTCTTCTCGCCATTGTCGAGGAGCTTGCCGTCGCCGATGGCTTGGACGGTGCCGCGCTTGGGCTTTTCCTTTGCGCTGTCGGGCAGGACGATGCCGCTCTTGGTGACGGTCTCGGCTTCGAGACGCTTGACGAGGATGTTGCCGCCGAGGGGTCGGAGTTGGGCCATGGTGGTGAGTTGGTTGTTGAGGTTTCTCTGTGGGGGTGGACGTTGTTGGTGTTCGCAAGGAGGAGGGATGAGGGCTAAGGGAGGAGGTTCAGAGAGCAGAGTCAGCCTCTGACCTTCCTCGTTCATCCCTTCTCCTTTCTCCCTTCCGGCCATCGCCCCGCGTAGTGCCTTCGCATCGCGCGGGCGAGGGTGTCGAGGAGTTGGTTCGTGTCGACGGGCTTGGGCAGGACGCTGAAGACGCTCACGGTGAGCGCGTCGTGCATGAGCCCGCTGTTCAGGCCTCCTTCGCGGGCGGAGGGTTGAGCCAAGAGGATTGCCGGCGGAGGCGTGGGGCAAGCAGAGGACTGGCCGGAAGTCGACGCCATCTCCGCGAGTCGCTCGCGAAGCCGACGCAGCACCTGCAGTGCCGACATGTCGGCCATCGCTTGCTCCAGCACGGCGACGTGAATCCGCGGGCCGTCCCCGAGCGCCGCCTGCTCGAGCCGCTCGAGCGCGTCTCGTCCGGTGCGGGCGACCAGCGTCTCGATGCCCTGGGCACCGAGCAGGCCGACTGCGGTCTGGTGCCACGGCTCGCCGGCATCTTGTTCGTCGCCCAGCAGGACCGTCAGTCGCCCCGCACCGCCGCCGATGGTGGTGTCAGGTGCGAAGGAGGCAGTCGCTGCCGCGGGCATCTCGCTGACTAGATCACAACCACCGTGCCATATCAGCCATCGCCCGTGGAGTGTTCACTGTCAACGACTTGTGCGGCATGCCGCGTTGCGATTCCTCGCTGAAAGCTGCCAACTTCGCGCTGCCGATCCGGGGCTCTGCCGGTTTGGCAGATGCGGCCTTGGCGAACCTGGCGAGCGGGTGCGGGTCTCTGGTAGCGTGACACCGATGCGACGATGGAAGCTGTGCCTGCCGCTGATCGCCCTCGCCGGGGCTGGTTGTGCCGATGGGGTCGGGCCCGAGATCGACTTCGGGGCGGCCCTCGGCGGGTTCGATCTGGAGGACGAGGGCGGCTTCGAGTCCGTCATCGACGGGCCGCGGGTATCTGGGCGGTTTGCGACGGGCGTCTCGGGCACGCTCGCGGTCGTCGACGACTTCGGCAGTGGTCCTCGGGTCGGCGGACGGATTGGTTTCGGTTACACCCGGCGCGACCTGGGTGGGTCGAGTGTTTCTGGGGAACCTTTACTGTCAGTTGACGACTTTGTTGATGTGTTGTTGGTCACTCCTCAGGTATCGGCCAGTTACCGACAATATCTCGGCGGCTCCGACTTCTTCGGCGAAGGATGGTTCCTCGAGCCGGGTGTCGGCGTCGGGCCAGCGTTCGGATTCCTGAGCTTCGGACAGCAGCTCGAGTTCGCCGATGACGTGCTCGCGAGCGAGGTCGAAGAGACCGAAACCGCCGTCGGATTCGGGGTCGAACCCTTCGCCCGCCTCGGCTACGCCGGCGAGGGATTCGTCGGCGGCCTGGAAGGTGGATGGCTCTACACCACACTCAATTTCGACGACGATTTGGGTCGAAACGCCAATCAGTGGTACATAGGAGTTTTCGCCGGTGTACGACTCGGGCAATAAATGATTTTGAGCGATTTCAGTCGCTCGGATCATGATTAACAACAGCATTGGCAGCGTGCCTCCACAGTGGCTTACGCTGCACTCCTGTGCACGACGGCCCGCGCATCCTCGTTCTCGGCACGAGTGGTTCGGGCAAATCGACCTTGGCTCGTGCGGCCGCTCAGCGGCTTGGCGTTGGTCACATAGAGCTCGACGCCGCCTTCCACGGGCCTGACTGGACGCCGATGGACGAGGGTCTTTTTCGCCAGAAGGTGAGCGCGTTCACGACCGAAGCAGCCTGGGTCATCGACGGCAACTATGGGATGGTGCGCGACATCATCCTCGCGCGGGCCACGACGGTCGTGTGGCTCGATCCGCCGCGGTGGCGTGTGATGTGGCAGGTCATCACGCGGTCGGCGAAACGTGTTATTTTCCAGGAAAAGCTGTGGAATGACAACCGCGAACGGCTGTCTGCCTGGCTCGATCCGGAGCATCCGATTCGATGGGCGTGGTCGACGCATCATCCTCGCAGGCGTCAGTTCCTGAAGGAATCGGAAGGCGACTCTCGGTGGCTGCGGCTGCGAACGCGACGCGAAGCTGCCGATTGGCTCGTACGGTTGGCCGATGCCTGATCGTCCCAACCGCATCGTCGTCGCTGTCACCGGGGCCAGTGGTGCGCTCTACGCCCAGCGTGTTCTTGGCGGGTTGCTCAAGGCGAAGGTGGAGACGCACTTGGTCGTCAGTCTGCTCGGTCGCCGGCTGATTCACGACGAGCTGGGCATCACCAAGCTCGACCAGGCCGGCCTTGGCCAATTCGTTGACGGCGACACGGAGCACCTCGTTGTCCACAACTACAACGACGTCGGCTCGTCGCTGGCCAGCGGGTCCTTCCTGCACGACGGCATGATCGTCATCCCCGCCAGCGGCAACACGCTCGCCGAGATCGCGGCCGGTCTGGGCGGCAACCTGATTGCACGTGCCGCTGCGGTGACGTTGAAAGAAGGGCGTCGCCTGATTGTCTGCCATCGCGAGATGCCGCCGAGCGCGATCGACGTGCGAAACTACCGGATTCTCAGTGAGGCCGGCGTGATTCTGGCGTCGCCGAATCCCGGGTTCTACCTCAACCCTCAGACGGTCGGCGAGGTGGTCGACTTCGTGGCGGGCAAGCTGCTGGACCTCGTCGGCGTCGAGCACGATCTGGACGTGCGGTGGGATCCGGGGAATCCGCGGAAGCCGCTGCGGTTCGTGGGTGGGAAGTTGGTCACGATCGATCCGTCATCCTGAGCGAGCGCAGCGAGTCGAAGGACCTCGTCTCTACTCGCGCTTCTGCAACTGCGTTCCACTGCGAGGTCCCTCGGCTTCGCTCGGGATGATGGAGGTGTCAAACGCCGTAGTAGAGGCTCGCTTTCTCCTGAAGATGCGTCAAAAGCGGCTCAACGGTGGGCTTGGAGCCCGTCGCCTTTTCGACGAGGTCGCGGGCGGCGTGGCGTTTGCCGTGGTGGTGGACGTTGTCGATGAGCCAGTCGAGTAGCGGGCGGAACTCACCGCGGGCGAACAGGGCGTCGCGTTCGGCCTGGCCGCCCAAGGCGTCTGTGACCTTGTCGAAGAGGCACGACGCGTACACGTTGCCGAGCGTGTAGGTCGGGAAGTAGCCGATCAGGCCGGCTGACCAGTGAACATCCTGCAGGCAGCCGTTGCTCGCCTTGTCCGGCTTGATGCCGAGATACGCGTCCATCTTCTCGTCCCATGCACCGGGAAGATCGGCCACCGACAGGTCGCCCGAGAGCAGTGCCCGCTCGATCTCGAAGCGGAGCAAAACGTGCAAATTATAAGTGGCTTCGTCACTTTCCGTGCGGATGAAGCTCGGCCGGACGTCGTTGGTGGCGAAGACGAAGTCGTCCATCGACTCGCCGCCAAGCGCCTCGGGGAAGAGTTCCTGTGCCGTCGGCCAGAGGTACTGCCAGAACGCGGGGCTTCGGCCGACGAGGTTTTCCCAGAGCCTGCTTTGGCTCTCGTGAATGCCGAGCGACACGCTCTCGCCGAGTGCGGTGCCGAAGTGCTCGGCCTTGGGAAGATTCTGCTCGTACAGCGCGTGGCCGGTTTCGTGCAGCGTGCTGAAGAAGCTGTTGCCGAGGTCATGCTCGAAGAAGCGCGTCGTCATCCGCGTGTCGCCCGGGCCGAAGCCGGAGCAGAACGGATGGACGGCCACATCGAGTCGGCCTGCGTTGAATTCGAAGCCGATCGCCTTGGCCGCCTTGGTCGACAGCTCGCGCTGGGCGTCGACGGGGAACGACCGCGTGAGCAGCTCGCGTCGGGGCGTTTTGCCACTGTCGTTGATTCGGCCGACGAGATCGACGAGCGGACCTTTGAGCGATGCGAAGACCTCGTCGAGGTAAGCGGGCGATTCGCCCGGCTCGTAATCGTCGAGCAGGGCGGCGTACGGATCGTCGTCGTGGTGGGGATGGCCCACACAGTCGGCCTCTTCGCGCTTGAGCTTGAGCATCGTCTCCAGGTGCGGGACGAAGGCGGCGAAGTCGTCGTTTTTCCGGGCTTCGACCCATGCCGCGTGGCCTTTGACCTCCGCCCGGGCGAGCTCTTCGACGAGCCGCGTGGGCAGCTTGGTCGCGCGGTCGTAGTCGCGACGGGCCTCGCGAACGATGACGGCCTCGTCGCCTTCGGGTGAGGCGGCTTCAGCATCAGCGATGGCGGTGCCGAGCTGGGCAGACGTCGCCCGCTCGTGCATCAGCCGGGCCAGCAGCGACGACTGGTCGGCCCGGAGATCGGTGCCGGCGGGTGGGAGCTGGGTCTGCTCGTCCCATCCGACGACGGAGCCGACGCTGCCGAGGACGGCTTTTTCGCGGAGGAGTGTGCGAAGTGTGCTGATGGGCGTGGCATGGTCGGGCATGGCGGGTAGAGTACGCACCGGCCCTCGTGCCACGTGCCGCCTTTGAGGCGGCGAGCGACCTTCGGTTTCGTCCACGCCTCCCGTGTCCAATTCGTCCATGCCTGCCGTGCCTTCGCCCGAACCCCAGCCGGCCGATGCCGGTGCGACTCCGGTCGCGCCACTCGTCGAACCTGCGACGCCCGCCGAGCCCGTTCCACCAACGCCGGCGACGCCCACAGCGATGCCCGCTGACCCAGCTGATACGAGCGAGACGTTCCGCGCGAACACCGATCCCGACGTCGATGCCGAGATCGAAGCGGCCCTCGGCGGGACCGACGTGTCGGCGATGATGGACGCGTCTGCCGACGAGCAGGCGGTCGATCAGGCGACACTCCGCGGCACGCAGGCGGGCGTCGTCAGTCGCGTCGACCTGTCGAAGGGTGAGTTGCTCGTCGACCTCGGTGGCAAGCACCAGGCGGTGGTGCAGGCCAAGCAGTTCGACCCGGTTCCGGCCGAGGGTGAGTTCGTCGAGGTCGACATCGAGACCTACGACGCGGCCGAGGGCATCTACCGCGCCCACAAAAAGGGGGCCGCCCGAAAGATCGGCGCGTGGGAAGAGCTCAAGCAGGGACAGGTCGTCGAGGCGACGGTCACCGGCATGAACAAGGGTGGTCTTGAATGCCGCATTGGCCAGACCGCGATCCGCGCGTTCATGCCCGCCGGGCAGGTCGATACGGCTTTCCAGAAAGACATCAGCACGTTCCTGAACCAGAAGGTCCAGGCGAAAATCACCAAGCTCGATCGTGCCGAGCGGAACGTGGTGCTGAGCCGGCGTGCGGTGGTCGAGGCCGAAGCGCGTCAGGCACGGAAGGAAACGCTGAAAAACCTGGAGGAAGGTGCCCTCATCAAGGGCACGATCAAGAGCGTCAAGGACTTTGGTGCCTTCGTCGATCTGGGCGGCGTGGACGGGCTCTTGCACGTCAGCCAGCTCACCCACAAGCGGATGGCCAACGCGGCCGACTTCGTGAAGGAAGGCGAGGAGGTCGAGGTCCGCGTCGACAAGATCGAGAAGGGCGGCAAGGGCGGAGGCAAGATCGCGCTGTCGCTGAGCCATCGCCCGCCGGACCCGTGGGAGCAGGCCGAGACGAAGTACGCTGTCGGCAGTCAAGTCACCGGCACCGTGACGCGCGTCGAGAACTTCGGGTGCTTCGTCGAGC
>JBCDKH010000024.1 GCA_038746835.1 Planctomycetota bacterium
GAAGCAGTTCCCCGGGCACGGACGAGAGCCCGCCCACCACCTGCCGGCTGGTGCGGGCGTAGCGAAGCGGCGGCGCAGGCGGGTTGGAGGTGCTGGCGGGCACTGACACGTTCTACGTCGGCTCGGCAAAGATCGATGACGGGTGAAGCCGTCTTGCGGCAATTTCGCCGATGAGGATCATGCGGCAACGCACTTCCGCCAGACTCCATGAACATCGTCTGCCTCGGACAACAAGCATGGCACGTCAACTGGACGGCCAAGCAGCAACTGCTGACGCGACTGGCGCGTCGCGGGCATCGCGTGCTCTACGTCGACCCGATCGACGGCGGACTGCCGCAGTCGGCCGCGACGCCATCGAACATCTGGCCGGCGTGGAGTGGGACAGGGTTGCGTTCGATCGACGACGGTCTGGACGTGCTGTCCATGCCGCTGCCGAAGCTACCCAGGCCGATCACGACGCTGCTGCCGCCGTTCGTCGTTCGGAGCATGGCCGAGCGGGTCGGTTGTTGGGCGCCGCTAGTCCTGTGTTCGTGGCCCGCGTCGCGATGGCTCGGCAGCCGGCTCGATGCGTCGGGCAAGGTCTATCTCGCGTTCGACGACAACGCCGCCTTTGGCAACATGTCGCCCGAAGCGGTGGAGGCGCAGAAGCGACAGGAGCGACTGGCACTCGACGAGTCGGAGGTCGCGCTGGGCGTCTCGCCAAGCCTCGTCGAGCGATTTCGCGAGGTCCACGACCGCGTCTACCTGCAGGAGAACGGCGTCGAGACCGACGACTTCTCGCCGGCGGTCCGGTCGGCCGCAGTGCCGCATGCGGTGGCAGCGGAGCTGGAAGCGAAGCAGTCCCGGCGGCGTGGGACGATCGGATTTCTCGGGCAGATCGACGAGCGTCTGGATCAGCCGCTGATCCAACGTCTCGCCACCGAGCAGCCGGACGTCGCGATCGTTCTGGCCGGTCCGGTCAAGGCGGGAACCGATCTGTCGTCGCTGCTCGCGCTGCCCAACGTCTTCACGACCGGCAAGGTGCCCTACGCGGAATTGCCCGGCTTGTACAAGGTGCTCGACGTCGGACTCGTGCCGTACGTCCAAAGCGACCTGACGCGGGCCTGCAACCCGCTCAAGGCGTACGAGTACCTCGCCGCCGACTTGCCAGTGGTGGCGACGGCATTGCCGGGGCTCAACTCCGTGCGCGATGCGGCCTTTGTCTGTGAGTCCCACGACGACTTCATCGCTGCTGTGGATCGAGCGCTCGCTGCTCCCGAGGCTCAGGTCGAGGAACGTCGGCGCGTTGCGGCGGACGCCAGTTGGCAGCGTCGCACCGACGAGCTCGAGAGACGGCTTCGCGAAGCAACGGCATGCGCACGCGAGCGTCGGATTCGAGACGGGCTTCCAGAGCCCCGAAACTGGCGGCCGGGCCGGCGTTCGCGACACGTGCAGCCGCGCCTGGACCCGAAGGACCGAAGCGTGCGGTTGGTCAGCGGCAACTACGAGCAGCTGGATTTGTCCGCACAGCAAAAGCTGCTCTACCGCACAACGCGGATGGTTGGCCGGCTCTCGTACGTGGGTCGGCGGCTCGGCGGGCTGGTGCGTGGTCGCCGCGATCCCGTCCGCCGCATTCTCGTCGTTCGCAATGGGCATCTCGGCGACACAGTGGTCTTCGGTCCGACTCTGCGGGCGTTGCGGAGTGCGTTTCCCGGCGCACGGATCGTCGTTGCCGTGGGCACGAGTGGGTCAGCCAAGGTGCTGCTGGAATCGATGCCCGGGGTCGACGAGGTCATCGAGCTGGGCTTTTTCAACCAGGGCAGGCTGCGTCGCTATGCGGGCGTCTGGGCGCTGCTCAAGCGCGGTTTCGACCTGACGGTCGGCGGTGCGTGGTATTTCAACTTGCCCGAGGCCGTCTTCAGCGGCGCTCCGATTCGCATCGGCCTCTACGACGGCCACCCGCTGCAGAAGTATGTTGACCGGCTCGTGGTACTCGATCCGACGCTGCACGAAGCCGACAACAACCTGAACCTCGTCGAGTCCATCACTGGGCGGATCATCGGTGACGATCGTGTGCCCGGGCTTGCGCTAAATGAGCGTGCGTTGGCAGCAGAGACGGACGCATTTCGACAGGCCGTTGGTCTGACTGTCGACGACGATGTGATCGCGTTGCACCCAGGAAGCAAGCGACCGAGCCGACGTTGGCCGGCCAAGCATTTCGCCGTGCTCGCGTCGACGCTCCTCCGGGAACGGCCGGGGTTGAAGGTCGCACTGACGGGTGCCGGGCCGGGCGAGCGTGATCTCATTGACAAGGTGCTTGCGACCGTCGGCGAGGACGTGCGTGGCCGCGTCATCGATGCGTTCGAGGCAGGTAGCTTGAGTGGCCTGATCGGCTTCTACGACGGCTGCCAGTGCCTGGTCTCGAATGACACGGGCGTCATGCACGTCGCCCGCGCGCGAGGCGTGCCGCTGGTCGCTGTGGTCGGGCCAGAGAACGATCGCCGCTGGGGGCCGTATCCGTCGGGACGATCGCCGGCGGTCATTGTGCGGAACGACACGCCGGGGACGCCGCACAATCGGGACGAGGATCGATGGCTGTTGTCGCTCCGCAGCATTCCGGCAGGGCGCGTCGCGAGCCATGTTCGCCGGCTCTTGCATGAGGGTCGCGAAGGCGACGGACAGGTCGTTCGCGACGTCGAGCGACTCGGCTACGACGAACTGCTCGCGGCAGGCGTGGACGTGCCGAAGGTTGCGTGGGTCACGACGACAGATGCGGCGTTTCTTGGCTGTCCCGGCGGGAAGGCGGGCACGGTGACAACAGCTTGGGATCGTGCTCGGCAGCAGCGATACCCGAAGCTCGATGTGGTCCTTGTCGCCCGGCCGGATGAGTTGGGTTCGATTTCGACGGACGCCAAAATCGTCGAGGCGGAGCTTCCGGTCGGCACGGCTGCTGCGGCATGGCAAACATGGAGCACGATTCTGGCGACCACGGACGCCGACGCATTCGTGCTTGTCGGCCCTGGCGATCAGCACCAGCCGGACTTCGTCGGCCGACTCATGTCGACGATGCTCCGCGGGCCGTATGACGAGGTGGTCGACGTCGACGAACCGCTGCCGACCGCGGTGGTGCTGGACGGATGGCGACGGCAGGGCATCGGGCTGCCGTGGCTGTTCTCGCGAGGCATGCTCGAACGACTCCTCGCCCAACCGTTGCCCGGGAAGCCGGCGGTGCCTCCTGAGCGGGTGTCGGCTCTAAAGTCACCCGTGTCGGACGGTCGATTCCGACAGGACAGGGCTTCTGTGGCGTCCGTCCAACCGGTCTGATTCTGACCTTCGTGCCGTGACGAACGCCGCTCCCACTTCCGCATTGCCCGACGTGTCCGAGCAGCGGCACGTGCGACTGGCGGCGGCGAAGCGTTGGCCGATGCCCGACCTGCGTGAGATCTGGCACTATCGCGAGCTCCTCGCAACGCTGGCCGGCCGCGACCTCAAGCTGCGGTACAAGCAGACGGCACTGGGCCTGATTTGGGCGGTCTTCCCGCCACTCGTAGCAGCGGCGATCTTCACGTACATCCGCGGCTTCCTGCAGCTGGAGACGCCCGGCAACGCGCCGTCGATTCTCTTCGTCCTGGCGGGATTCGTCGGGTTCACCGTCTTTCGCGACACGCTCGACCGATCAGGCCAGAGCCTGCTGACGAACCAGCATTTGGTCAGCAAGATCTACTTCCCGCGATTGCTCCTGCCGCTGGCGGCGACGCTGAGCGTTCTGTTCGACCACGCGATCATGCTCGGGTTGGTCGCGGTGGTCTGGATGGCGTGCGGGCTGATCTTCGCGAGCAACCCCGACGTCCTCACGCCGGTGCCGGGTCTGCACCTGTTGATGTGGCCGGTGGTGACGCTGCTGAGCGTGATGCTCGCCAGCGGCTTCGGGATGGTTGTCGCGGCGCTGTCGAGTCACTTTCGCGACTTCAAGCACGTCGTGCCGGTGGCGCTGCAGCTGCTGCTCTACGCGTCGCCGGTCTTCTACGACCTGAGCCTGCCGTTGAGTCGCGACGACGGATGGGTGATCCTTCTCAATCCGCTTAGTGGTTTGATCGCGGCGTACCGCTGGTCGCTCACGGGCATCGGCATGGTCCACTGGCCCGCATTCGCAGCGTCGGCAGCCGTTGCGATCGTCGTGTTCGTCGTCGGCTCGATCCTGTTCCGCCGGGTCGAAGGAAGGCTGGCCGATGTCATCTGACGCGAGCGATCTGGCCATCTCCTGCAAAGGCGTCGGCAAACGCTACCGCCTCGGCGCAACGGCCAGCGAAGGTGTCGGCACGTTCCTCAAGTCCCGCCTTCGCGATCCCCTCGGCAGACGCTCCGGCCACAAGGACTTCTGGGCCGTGCGCGACGTGAACCTCGACGTCCGACGCGGGGAGGTCGTCGGGCTCATCGGGCGCAACGGGGCCGGCAAGAGCACGATGCTCAAGCTGCTCAGCCGCATCACCGAGCCGACCACCGGCACCATCGACCTGTGGGGCCGAGTCGGCAGTCTGCTGGAGGTCGGTACCGGCTTCCATCCGGAGCTGACCGGCCGGGAGAACATCTTTCTCAACGGCTCAATCCTCGGCATGAGCCGGCAACGCATCCGGGACAAGTTCGACGAGATCGTCGACTTCAGCGGCGTGGAAAAGTTCCTCGACACGCCGGTGAAACGCTACTCCAGCGGCATGTTCGTCCGCCTCGCCTTCAGCGTCGCGGCGCACCTGGAGCCCGAGGTGCTGGTCGTCGACGAGGTGCTTGCGGTCGGCGACGTGCTGTTCCAGAAGAAGTGCCTCGGCAAGATGAAAGACGCGGCCGGCGGAGGGCGGACGGTGCTCTTCGTCAGCCACCAGATCGCGGCCGTCCGCTCGCTCTGTACGCGTGCGGTGCTGATGCAGCAGGGGCAGGTCGCGATGGATGGACCCGTCGACGAGGTAGCCCAGGCGTACGCGCGGGCGTTTCTGCCTGCCGAGTCGGAGGCGATCGTCCGGCCGACGGTGTCGCCTGGCGCGGACAGGCCGATTGCGACGGAAGTCCGACTCCTCGCCGACGGAAGACCCGCCGTGCAGATCGACGCCGGGACGCCAATGTCGATCGAAGTCGACTTCGAGGCAGATCGCGCGATCCGGCCGTCGCTGGGCGTCATCATCGCCAACGGTGACGGCGTCTCCGTGCTGCACACGTCCAGCCGCTACGCCCCGGCCGACTCACTGCAGACGCCGCGGCAGCGCGGCACGATCCGCTACGACTTTGGCCCCATTCCCCTGACCGGTGGCGACTACGCCGTCTCGATTTATCTCGGTGACGCCGATCGTGACACGCATCGGCTGCCCGAAGTCCTGCGATTCGAGCTGACGGAACGCGACCTCTTCGATGCCGGCAAGCCATACCCGCGCGACGGCTCGCTGCTGTGGTGGCCCGTCGAGACAAGCGTGCGTGAACCGTCGGCCTCACCCTCTGCCAACGCCGCATGACCGGCAGCGACCCGATCGTCAGCGTTGTCATCCCGGCGTACGGGCACGCGCAGTTCCTGCCGCGGACGATTCAGTCGGTGCTCGATCAGACATTCGACGAGTCGACCGAGATCATCGTCGTCGACGACGGCTCGCCCGATGACACGGCCGGTGCCGTCGAGCCGTTCGGAGACCGCGTCCGCCTCGTCCGCCAGAAGAACGGCGGTCAGGGCAGCGCACGAAACAAGGGCATCTCGCTCGCCCAAGGCGAGTTCGTCGCGATGCTCGACGACGACGATCTGTTCACACCTGACAAACTGCAATGGCAGGTCGAGGCGATGCGACACGATCCGGGCCTTGTCCTGGTCTACGGGGAGGACGATCGCATCGATGCAGACGACAAGCCGGTGTCTGTGGCTCCGCGTGAGAACTACCGCCGGCCGACGGGTGACTGCCATCGCGACTTCCTCGTCGGGTGCTGGATCGCCACGCCGGGCCAGACGCTCATCCGACGCTCAGCCCTTGCGGCGGTCGGCGGCTATGACGAGACGATCTGGGGCAGCGACGACTGGGAGCTCTACATCCGATTGAGCGAGCAGGGCCCGTTTCACTACGACCCGCGCGTCGCCCTGCACTACCGCGTTCACCCCGGCAATCACAGTGGCAACATCCTGCGTCACTTCGTCGGCCATCAGCAGGTGATCGACAAACACCCGAGCGACGACCCGGCAGTCCGCACGGAACGCCGCGAAAGCGGCAGGGCGTACTTCCTCCACAACCTGATGCAGCTCAGCCACGCCGCCCGGTTACGCGGTGACCTGGCGACGAGCCTCGAGGCCCAGCGCTACGCGGCGCATCTCGACACGCGCGTCCGCTGGCGACAGGAGTGGTGGAAGCCACATCTGCTCAATCGCCTGGGCATTCGACCAAAACAAAAGCCCACGGTGTAGGGCCGTGGGCTTGCGGTCGCGCTCCTCAAAGCATCCGCTCACGCCCAGGCTCTCTGAGCGACACGGGCGGACCGAGCAGCTCCGATGCGACGAGCACGTTCAAGAACTGTTCTTTTTTACCAAGATTCCGGCCTAAGCGGGCAGCGGTTAACTGCCGACTCCGATCGCGGGGCGGCTTGGCTGGTGGCGTCGCTACACGGGCGGGTCCCGTGACGACCGGTTCTGCCATCGGCACAGGCCGAGGGCGTGCGACGGGTTGCGGCCTCGGTGCCGGGGCGGGTCGAGGCGGTGCGGACGGCGGTGGCGGTGGCGGCGGCGGGGCGGGTGGCTCGTCGCGAAGGACGTACTCGGGAACGCCCTGTTGCCGAAGCATCTCGACGGCCTCGCGGCGATCTTCCGGTGACAGCTCGCGAAGGCGTGCACGCAGAGCCTCTTCAAGCTCGCGCTGCTGCTCTTCCTCCGACAGCCCATTGCTTTCGTCTGCACCGCCGCGCTTCTTGCCACGGGCGGCCTGGATCTGACCGAAGATCCACGCCACCACCGACAGCAGCACCACTGCTGCTCCGATGAAGCGGCCGATGTCGACCTCGGCGAGGGGCAGGAAGGGCAAGAGCGACATGACGGTCTAGTTGCGGGGGTTGTCGTCGCGATCGGCGACGGCCTCGCGCATCTGCGTGTCGGCCTGGACGTTCTGCATCTTGAAGTAGTCCATTACGCCCAGGTTCCCGCTGCGGAAGGCCTCGGCCATCGCACGCGGCACCTCGGCCTCGGCGAGCACGACCAGTGCCCGGTTCTCGGCGACCTTGGCCACGTTCTCCTGCTCGAGCGCGACGGCCAAGGCACGCCGCTTCTCGGCCTCGGCCTGGGCACGCTTCTTGTCGGCCTCGGCCTGGTCGGTCATGATCTTCGCGCCGATGTTCTCGCCCACGCTCACGTCGGCGATGTCGATCGACAGAATCTCGAATGCGGTGTTCGCGTCCAGACCCTTCGAGAGCACGCTCTTGGAGATGACGTCCGGGTTCTTGAGCACCGCGCGGTGATCGTCGGCCGAGCCGATGGACGACACGATGCCCTCGCCGACGCGGGCGACAATGGTTTCTTCGGTCGCACCGCCGACGAGTCGCTTGATGTTCGTGCGGACCGTGACGCGGGCTTTGACCTTGAGCTGAATGCCGTCGGCGGCGACGGCGTCGAGCGTGGTGACGCCCATCTCGCGGCTCGGCACGTCGATCACCTTCGGGTCGACGCTCGTCTGAATGGCCGCCAGCACGTCGCGACCAGCCAGGTCGATGGCCGTCGAGGTGTCCCACGGCAGATCGATGTTCGCCTTGTCGGCAGCGATCATCGAGCGGATCACGCGGATCAAATCGCCGCCGGCCAGGATGTGCGTCTCCATCTGGCTCTGCGAGATCTCCAGGCCGGCCCGCGTCGCCTGAATGCGGGCGTTGACGATCGTCGCCGGCGGGATCTTGCGGAGCTGGACGCCGACGAGGTCGAAGATGCTGACGCGGACGTTCGAGAAGAACGCTCTGATCCAGAGCCCGATGAACTGGCTGATGACAGCGAAGAAGACCAGCAAGACCAGCGCGATAATCGCGATCAGGCCGTAGATGACGTAGTTCGGCATGCTGATAGAAGACTAGGAGGTCGCGGGTGGCTCGGCGGTGGGAGCGGTGTCGACGGGACGAACGGTCGCGACGTTGTCTTTGAAGTGGACGACGCGCACGTCGGTTCCCGGTGGCAGGTCGCCGAAGTCGCTCTTGGCCTCAACCGTCGTGATCACCTCAGCGAGCCGGAACTCGGCCTCGCCCATCGGCCGAAGGGCGGAGAGCGTTCGCCCGACGGAGCCGACTCGGACGACTTGGCTGGGCAGCTTGCCGTGGGCATCGGCTTCGTTGAGCAGCATCGCTTTGCCGACGGGCGTGCGTTTCCACGCTCTGATCATCCCACTGACAACGAACGGCGACGCCACCGTCAACCCGAAGAGGACCGCGAGCCCGAGCCAACGGTTGATCGTGAAGCAAACCGCCACGACGGTCAGCAACATCCCGACGCCGACGACGCTCATGATCCCGCCACTGGGAATGAACAGGTCGCCGAAAATCAAGACGGCTGCGCCGATGCAGAGCAGGACGATGAGAAGCCAAGGTTCCATGGCGAAGGGCGAAAGGATGAGGGAGAAGGGAGAAGGGTCAGAGGTGGACTCTGCCTTCTGGCCTTCCTCCCTTCTCCCTCAGCCTTCCTCCCTTCTGGTCGTCGGTCTCACCACCACCCGACTGCCCGCCACTTCGACGACGGAAAGCTCGGCGCCGGCGGCGACGAAGCCGCGGTCGCTGACGACGTCGGCGGTGGTCGTGTCGCCGGGGGCCTCGGTGATAGCAAACCGCGCGACGCCGCCCGGGCGAAGGTCGCTGACGGCCGTGCCGACGGAGCCGACGGTCGGCCAGTCGAGACGACGCGCCTCTTCCTCCGGGGTCGGCGGTTCGTCTTTGAGCAGCAGGTCGTTCCCGAACGGCAGCGACGGCAGGAACCGCGCGAGCCACATCCACAGGAACAGGCTCACCGCAACGCAGATGAGCAACATCAGCGTCGCCTCGCCGAATCGGCCCCAATCGACGCCAAAGCCGACCGGCATGTCCGGCACGTAGATCGGCCCGACGAACGACAATCCCAGACCCGTGATGATCAGCACCAACCCCGTCCCACCAAACATGCCAAAGCCCGGCAACAGAAAGACCTCCACCGCCAGCAGGCCGAGCCCCACCAGGAACAGTGCGACCTCGTACCACTCCGCAAAGCCCGTCAGGAACGGCACGCCGAACAACACGCCCAGCGTGCAGATCGCGATCACCTCCGGCACGCCGGTGCCGGGTGCGTTGAACGAGGCGTAGATGCTCAGGAGCAACACCGTCGTGAGGAGCCCACGCACGGCAAAGCTCGACAGGAACCCGATCGCCCGTTCACCACCCGAAGGCGAGTAGGTCGCGACGACGGTGTAGCCCAGCGATTCGGCGAAGGCGGTCGCGGTGTCGTAGGTGCCGAGTGACAGACCGATTCTGGCCGACGCGTCGTCTCCGAGCGTCAGCAGTGACTCCTCGTCGTCCAATGGCACGGGCACATCGGGCACGTCCACGAAGCCGCCGTCGTCGGAGATGAGTGTCTCGTACTCGTCGCCATCGACGAAGCGGATCTCACCTCCATCGGTCGGCTGCAAGGCGTAGACGACGACGTCGGTCCGTACGAACGACCGCGCCAGCAGCGGGTCATAGCCGTTGCGACGCGCCGAGTCGTCAAAGTCAGCTAGAACGGGACTCTCTGCTTTGGCCCGCTCGGTGCCTTCGAGCGGCTGGCCCATCGCGATGACGCCCGAGTCGCCGATCTGACTCGCCGGCTCCATCGCGATCGCCTTGGCCGACAACGCGATCATTGAGCCCGCACTGATCGCCTTGTCATCGACGTAGGCGTAGATCGGCAGCGGGCTCTGCTTGATCGCCCGGCTGGTCTCGAGTCCAGCGGTGACGAGCCCGCCGTAGGTGTTGATGCTCAGGATGACCGCGTCGACGCCTTCGGCCTCGGCCATTTGGAGACGTCGCAGAATGCCATCGCGGAAGAAGTTGTCGACCATGCCGTCGGCGATGATCACGGCAGCGGTCTTGCCACCCTCGACTTCCGCACCTTCGGCTGGCATTGTGGCCGGCCGCGTCGTCTGCGCAAAAGCGACCGACGCGGCGATCAACATCGCAACGCCCGCGACGAGATAGGCGAGAGGGACTCGCATCACAGAATGGTACCCGATGCGGCGGGGTTGGTTGCGTTCAAATCGGCAGCCAGAGGGCAAAGCGAATGAATGAAAAACGCCGTGTGGGCCAAGGTAGCCCAGCACGGCGTTGCGGTTGTTTTGCGTCGATTTACCGGCGTCGACGTCCGAGCAGGAGCGTGCCGGCGGCGGCGAACATGCCGAACGTGGCCGGCTCCGGAATCGAGGCGGCCCACGCGTCCAGGGCGGCGATGTCGGACGGGATGCTGGTGCCGAAGTTGGCACGCAGAATGCCGAAGTCGGCGAGGTCAACGGTCATGTCGCCGTTGAAATCGGCCAGGAGCATGTCGCCCATCGAGCCGAACTCGCTGCGCAGGATGCCGAAGTCGGCCAGGTCGACGGTGCCGTCACCGTTGGCATCGCCCGGCAGGCCACCGGTCGGCAGATCCTCGACGAATTCCCAGAAAACGCCGTAGCCGCGCATCGAGACGAAGCCTGGGTTGTCGCCGCTGGTCTGGGTGACCGTGTAAGTCGCCAGCGGGTCGGTGATGGCGACTTGGCCGATGATCTCCCACAGGCCAATGCCCGAGCCGGTGTCGGTGGTGCCGGAGAAGTTTTGATCATCGACAACGTAGGTCGCATCGCCTTCGTCACCGGAAGCCACGAAGGTCGTGGGCGTTGTGTCGACGTTGCCGGTCTGTGGCCAAACGACGTAGACGTTATAGAGGCCAGCAACGCCGCCCGTCAGACCCGTGGCTGTCAGCGGCTCGTCCTCGTCGAGGCCGTCCGGATTCCAGAAGCTGTTGAGCACCTGACCGACGCCGTACGTCGTGTTGTCGGCGTCGAGGGCGGGCGTGTAGCTGAAGGTGTACTGGTCGGGGTCGCCGTTGGTCGCGTTGCCGCCGAAGATGGAGCCGAGACCTGGCGTCACGCCGGGAGCGAAACCGACACCCGCGCTGGACTCACTGGCGGCGTCGCCGCCGGCACCGGTGAAAGCGTAGTTGGCAGAGGCCTTGCCGCCGGAGCGAGCCTCGACCATGAAAGCAGCTTCAACAGAAGGAGCCGTGACGAAGCAGGCGGCGGCCGTGACGGCCGAGATGGAAGCAAAACGCATTTTTGATTCTCCCTAGGAGGAAACTCGTGAGATCCGCATCGGCCACGCCGGCCAAAGCATGTGTGACGAACGCCTCGCAACTCCAAGTGTGAAGCGACGATCCCCATCGCGGCGGAGTGGAACAATCGTCGTCCAGGCGTGCATCACGCGTGTCGGCCGCCAGTCCACTCGCTTGGCGACCTCTTATAGAAGTAATCTAACCCGTTGCCGGCTCCGGGGAAGGCGGAAAATTTGCGGGGGTGAATCCGGTCCGCAAACGTCCTCCGCCCACGATCCTCAGGTGGTGCGTCTCGCCGGAACCGCCCAAGTCTCCGACACCGTCTAACCGCTACGCCACCGTCGATTGTGACGCGGCATTGCCACGCGATCACAGACTGTCGTCAAACAGCGCCCGTGGGCAGCGGAGCCGGGACGTTCGCGGCGTCGGGGCGAGGTGGATCGCCGATGCGCATGTGGGCAGACCAGAAGGCGTCGAAGCTCTGGCGGATGCTGAACCGGCCGGAGCGGGCGAGGCTGGCCGAACGCATGCGGGCCAGCTCCGTCGGGTCGTCGACCAGTCGCGAGATCGCCTCGACCCAGGCGGCGGCGTGGCTGGCGTCGCGGGCGGGGAGCACAAGACCCGTCTCCTTGTCGACGATGGTCTCTTTCGGCCCGCCTTCCGGGCTGACGAGACAGGGCAGGCCCGAAGCCTGGGCTTCCATGACGACTTGGCCCAGCGTGTCGGTGCGGCTGGGGAAGACGAAGAGATCGCTGGTCGCGTAGAGCGCGGGCAAAGTCTGGTCGTCGCAGAAGCCGGGGAAGACGGCGGGCAGGCCGGCGAGGCGAGCCATCATCGTCTCGCGATACGGGCCGTCACCGACGACGACGAGGGCGACGTCGTCGCGTCGCTCGCACAGCGAGGCGTAGGCCTCGGCCAGCAGGGGCAGGTTCTTCTCGACGCTGACCCGGCCGGCGTAGATCAGGACGTGCGGGGTCTTCTGGACGTCGACGCCGACCTTGGCAAGAGCTTCAGGGTCGCGGGCGTCGGGCGTGAACTTGGAGAGGTCGATGCCGGGCCGGATGGTTTCGATGCGGTCTTCGGCGACGCCGAGGTCGGTCAGCTTGAACTTGTACGCGCTGCTGCGGCTGAAGACGGCCTTGGGCACCTTGTAGAACCACCGCATGTAGTTGGCCACGTTCCCAGCCTGGCGATGGTCGCCGGTGAGCTTCTCGACATACGCCGGGAAGTCGGTGTGGTACGTCGCAAGCACTGGCACGCGGAGCATCGCGGCGGCGGTCAGGCCGAGCAGACCCATCGGGCCGGGCGTGCTGACGTGGATCGCGTCGAACTGCTCACGGTCGCACAGGTCGAGTACCTCGAGGATCGGCGGAATGTTGACCTTCAGCTCGTCGTACAGCGGCATCGGCCGGCTGACGAGCGGCTCGAAGTTGCGACGAAACGGGGCGACGTCGCTGCCGTAGCGGACGTCTTCTGTCGGCACGCTCGTCATCACGGTGAGCGTTCGGCCGGAGTCGGCGGCGAGGGTGCCCATGTCGCGGATGAACCGGGCAACGCCGTTGACGTCGTCGAACGTGTCAGTGAAGAGGGCGACCTTCAGGCGATCGCCGCGGCGACGGACGTCCTGCCGAGTGATCGCCGGGAGCAGGCGTCGCTCCTTGTTCTGGTGGAACAGGGCGAAGTAGTACGGCGACAGGACGAACTGGTGGGCGAGTGCCGCGCCGACGGCGTCGAAGATGCCCGTGAGTGATGCGCGGTCGATGCCGTTCTGGAAGGCGTTGGCGATGCCGCCGGCGACGTCGCGGTTGACGCTGTGCACGAAGGCCATCATCTCGTCGTGCATGCCCAGCGGCGGCAGGCCGCGGTCGAGCTCGGCGACCAGTTCGGGGTGCTCGGGCAGACGTCGTCGGACGCTGTCGACGAACAGGTCCTTGATGAGCCCGCTGGTCTTGATCTCCGGCGGGAGCGTGCTCGGGAGGAATCGTTGGCGGAGCTTCTTACGGAACTTCTTGACCTTGCCCTTGGCGACGAGCATGGCCAGCTGCAGCTTGCCGGGCTTGGTCCGCTCGCCGACGAGCGCCTGCAGCAGCGCAGCGGGCAGGTTGGCGGAGTTGCCGTTCTTGTCGAGCATCGACCGCGTGTAGTAGCGGACAGCGACGCCCCAGAACGTGTGGGCGAGTTTCAGGCTCGAGCCCGCCTCGCCGCCGGGACGGGTCCGGCCCTGGCGAATGGCTTCGATGACGTCGTCAGGCGTGACGACGTCGTCGGGCAGCTCGGTCCAGGTGCGGCCGATGTTGAGCAGGCCGTGATCGTCACTGCCTGCGGTGCGGCCCTTGTTCCACGGCTCGGGCCAGCGTGGACGCAGGCCGTGGACCTGGCTGAGGCGATCGATCTCGGCAGCGTCGAGCTTGTCCAGCAGCGGCTCGAAGGCGTCGCGGTGCAGACTGCTGTGGGCACCGTTGAGGCACTCGAAGCTCTTGAAGAGCAGCAGCAGGCGTTCGAGGTGCCAGCGTTCGAGCTTGTCGTTCTGCCGGTAGATCGGGTGGGCGACGCTGTGCGCGAGGCGGTTTTGCTCGAAGTAGTCGGCGACGTCGTAGAGGTTGCGGGCGAGCTTCTGCAGGTCGTCGTGCTGCTGACGCGTGTGTCCGTAGACGAGGACGTGCATCTTGCACCCGTCCTCCGGGAACCAGCAGGTGAGTTCCTCGCCGACGAGCACGTTGCTCATGTGCGGGCGGATCGACTCGACACCTTCGATCGTGTCGTGGTCGGTGATGGTGACGAAGTCCATGCCCCGGCGCATGGCCTGGGCGTGGACGTCGCCTGGCCGGGAGTAGGACTCCGGGCACCCGATCATATTCAGCGCGGCCTCGCCGGTCTTGTTGGAGGCGTCGCTATGGCAGTGCAGGTCGACGCGCAGGCCGTGATGCTGCGGCATGGCGGCATCGGCGAGCTTGGCGACGTCGCCGAGCGTGTCGACGAAGCCGGTCAGACCAAACGAGTCGGCCGAGTCGGATGGGAGGCGGTCGCTGAGGCGATGGGCCATGAGGTCGTATGAAAAGCAGGCCGTTGCGTTCGGCGTACGAGTACCGGCTGCTGCTATGAGAGACTATCACGCCACGACCGGCGACAACAACCTGCTTCCCCTGATCTGGCAACAACTAACGCACAAATCATGGTTGCCTTACAAGATGCTGACAGACGCCGGCGTTCACACGGTCATGTGCGTCGCCGAGGTGTCCGGAACGTCGGGCCTCGGGCGACCGCCGCTGCGGGCGAGGGCGGCTTTCACGAGCCCGACGAAGAGCGGGCTTGGCTCCAGCGGGCGGCTCGACATCTCCGGGTGCGCCTGCGTGCCAACGAAGAATGGATGGACGTCCGCCGGCAGCTCGAGGACTTGCATGATCGGCTGCTGCGGGTGCTTGCCGCTGAAGATCAGGCCACCTTCTTCGAGCTGATCGATGAACCGCGGGTCGACCTCGTACCGGTGCCGGAACCGCAGGCGAACGTACGGCCCGCGTTCGAGCTCGTCGGCGAAGAGCTCGCTGGCGATGGTTTGCGGACGGATCTCGACGTCCTTGCCGCCGAGTCGCATGTTCCCGCCAAGGCCTTCGATCTGCTTCTGCTCGGGCAGGATGTCGATGACCGGGTTCGCGCAACCAGGGTCGAACTCGGTGGAGTTGGCGTCCTCGATGCCGCAGACGTTGCGGGCGTACTCGATGACGGCCATCTGGAAGCCGAAGCAGATGCCCAGGTACGGCAAGCCGGTCTCACGGGCGTGTTTGACGCAGGCGATCTTGCCCTCTGACCCACGGGCACCGAAGCCGCCTGGGACGATGATGCCGTCGACGCCTTCGAGCTCCTTGGCGACGTTTGCGTCGGTGAGGTTGGTCGTCTCGACGCTCTTGAGCGCGACCTCCACGCCGCACGCGACGCCGGCGTGCTCGACGCTCTTGAGGATACTGGCGTAGGCGTCCCGCATCGCCGTGTACTTGCCGGTGATGGCGAGCGTTACGTGCTTCTCGCGTGGCTGCTGGATGCGACGGACAAAGCCACGCCACTTGTCGCGGGCCTCGTCCTCGTGAAGCTGATTGGCGCGGCTGTGCAGGTCGAGCAGCGTCATGACCTCGCGATCCAGGCCTGCCCCGCGGAGGGCTTCAGGGATCAGATAGACGCTCTCGACGTCGTGCATGCTGAAGACCCGCTGCATCGGGACGTTCGTGTACATGCTGATCTTCTGCCGAACCTTTTCGCTGACCTCGTCGGTGGCACGACAGGCGACGAGCTGCGGCTGGATGCCGACTTCCATCAGTCGCTTGATGCCCAGCTGGGCCGCCTTGGACTTCTGCTCGCCGAGAGCGTCGGGCTGAAGGATGTAAGTCAGGGCGACGAAGCAGACGCTTTCGGGCCCTTCCTCGTACGCGAGCTGACGGCAGGCCTCGAGGTAGAACGAGTTCTCGTAGTCGCCCACCGTCCCGCCGATCTCGACGAAGACGACGTCGGCGTCGCTCTTGGCGGCGAGTTCGCGGAGCTTGAGCTTCACTTCGCCCACGACGTGCGGGATGACCTGAACGTCGCGCCCGAGATAGCCGCCGTTGCGCTCCTTCTTCATTACCGACGACAGGATCTGGCCGTTGGTCGTGAAGTTGAGCTTGGACAGGTCCTGGCCGAGCAGACGCTCGTAGGTGCCGAGGTCCATGTCGGTTTCCTGCCCGTCGTCCAGGACGAAGACCTCGCCGTGGCGGAAGGGGTTGAGCGTGCCGGAGTCGAGGTTGAGGTAGCCCTCGCACTTGATGGGCGCGACCTTGAGGCCCTTGTCCTGCATCAGCTTGGCGAGGCTGGAGGCGAAGATGCCTTTGCCGAGCCCGCTGATGACGGTGCCCATGACGATGACGAACTTGTGTTTGCCGCGGGTGAAGCCGGCGGGCATGGGCGTGTAGAACTCGGTCTCGTCGCGCGTATGACCGGTGCTGGCGAGGAGTTCTTCGGCGTTCTTCATCGGAGTAAAGCGAAAGGGCGGCGGCGGGCGAGGCTATCAGCAGGAGGTGGTGGAGGCGCGTAACTTCTTCACAAAGGCGGCATATTGCTCGGGCGTGTCGATTCCCCCGGCATGACCAGCCGCTTCGACCCCAACGATCCGATGGCCGGTCTCGAGCGCCCGAAGCTGCTCCAGCGACTCCGAAAGTTCCGCCGGCGTTGGCGGGGTGGCAGCGATCTGGCGAAGGAAGCCGACGCGGTACGCGTAAACGCCCACGTGCAGCCGATAAGCCGGCGTGGCCGAGCGGGCGAAGGGAATCGGGCTCCGGCTGAACCAGAGGCACCCGACATCGCCCTGGCCGACGACGACCTTAACGAGCGCTGGGTTCGCCGGATCGGCGTCAGGCGGGAAGGGCACGACGACAGTGCCCATGACTGGTTCGTCGTGCCCGGCCATCCGACTTGCGAGCCGGGCGACGACGTCGGGATCGATCTCCGGCTCGTCCCCTTGGACGTTGACGACGACAACGTCGTCCGGCAGGTCGAGCTTCTCGGCGGCCTCCGCGACACGCTCCGTGCCGGTCCGGCATGCGGGTGAGGTCAGCAGGACGGTCGTCCCGAACGGCTCCAATGCCTCAACGACGGCCTCATCGTCCGCCGCCACGACCACCCGGCCGAGGTCCAAGACGCGATCGACCACGTGCTGCACCAGCGGCCGGCCGGTCTCGTCCGCGAGGACCTTGCGCGGGAACCGCTCACTCGCCAACCGGGCCGGGATGACAATGGTCGGCGATCGGGTTGTCGTTTGCTCCGGCGACGGCACCGGGCGCGGAGGGTACCACGAGTCGCTGATCATCGCGCTGGGCGCATCCCTGCGCGCCAATCACTCGCCCAAGCGCGGCCGGTGGGGCTCGAACCCACAACCTGCGGTTTAGAAGACCGCTGCTCTATCCAATTGAGCTACGGCCACGGGGCGAAGGCCGGAAAGCTTGAAGCTCAAAGCCAGAAGCTTGAAGGCCCGAGAAGCCTACGGCCGCGTAAGGACACCCGTCCGGTTCTTCAAGCTTCCACCTTCAGGCTTTCTGGACCCTTGCCGCGAGCGCTTCCAGCGTCACGCCCTTCCCGGGCTTCAGCTCGATCACACCCGCTGCCGTCACCTGGAACGGGCAGGTGGCACACTGCACGCGCCTGTCGCTCGGAGTCACGCCGGCCAGGCGTGGGTCGTCTTGCCCGCTCTCGAAAGTCGGCTGCTCGCCGGCGGCGTCGGCACGCTTCTTGAGCAGGTCGAGGATCAAATCGTCGATCTGCAGCGGCTCGGCGATTCGGTAGCTGGTGCCGGGATGCTTCGCGGCCGCCTGACTGGTCAGCGACGGGATGTCCTTCATCCAGTGCTTCCCTTTGGCCAGAAAGAAGGGCACCAGCGTGATGAGCGATGCCCCACGCTCGACGCACTTGGCGTAGGCGGCGGCGATGTCGGGCATCGCCAGCTCCATGTGGGCCGGCTCGACGACGGGCGTGGTGTCGCGGTGCCGGTCGGCGAAGAGGCGGGCGACCTCCTCGAGCATCTGGTTGCTCTCGGGACGACGCGAGCCGTGGTCGACGATAATGAGGCCTTCCGTCACGCCTCGACTTTAAGCAGTCGCAATGCCGCCTCGTGCACCGTCTGCGGTGAAAGGTCGCGCAGGCACCGCTGCGTCTGTGGCTCTGGCAGTGGGCACAGCTTCTGCTGGCACGGCTGACAGTCGAGATCGAGGAACACCTCGACCTCACGCGGGGCGTTGAGCGTCGTCCGCTGCGGATCCGTCGGGCCGAAGACCGTGACGGTCGGAGTGCCGGCGGCGACGGCGAGATGTCGGGCACCGGTGTCGTTGGAAACGACCAGATCGCACCGCCCCACAATTGCCTTGACGGCTGACAACGACAGCCCGTGATTGGCGAGGAGCGTGACGTCGCCGTCTGCCGCGATCGCCTCAGCCACGGCCTCCTCGCCCGGTGCGGTTGAGACGAGCACGCGAAAGCGGTCGGCCACCAGCTTGTGCGACAGGTCGGCGAAGTGCTTCGTCGGCCAAAGCTTCGCTGAGCCGTATCGCCCGCCCGGAACGAAGAGGGCTAACCGCTCGTCGCCGATCCCGCCCGAGATGAAGACGGCATCGGCGGCTTTGTCGTCATTGGGCGTGACGGCCAGGTCCATTCGGCGTCCGTCGGGCTCCAATCTGAACGCGGTCAGCAGGCCGAGGTAGTGGCGAATCGCCGGGACGATCGCGTGTGTCCGCCGAGGCCAGCGTCCGGTCATCACCGGCTTGACACCGTCGGTCAGCAACCAACTGCGGCCGTCTCGCGCGTAGCCGATTCGCCTCGGCACGCCCGCCAGCCGGGCCACGGCCGCCCAGCGAAAGGCGTTGGGCAGGAGCAACACCGCGTCGCAGCCCGTCGACTTCAGCGTCGCCGCCGATCGCAGCCAGCTCGATTTGTCGATCGGCACGACCTCGTCGACGGACGCCAGGCCTTCCATGACGACGGCATTGCCACGCCCGACGACGGCGACGATTGATGTTCCCGGCAGACCTTTGCGCAGCGCCCGCAGCAGCGGCGTGGCCATCATGCAGTCGCCCAGCCACGTCGGCAGGATGACTGCTAGTCGCTCGGGTGCGGGCGTCACTGCTGGTCTTCTGGCACGACGCCGTCGGAGAGTCCGCCGACGCAGGCCGGGAACGAGTGCAGAATCGCCAACGCCTGCGTCGCTGCCGTGTTCGAGCCACTTCGCGACGCGGCCGCCGCCTGTTGCGTCAAGGGCCGACTCTGCTGTTGAAGCGACGCGAACTCGCGGCCGTCGGCGATCGGCGGGGCTTGATACCGCTGGAGCCTCGAGCGGTCGACCTCGGCCGCCCAGCCCTGAGCGGTGGCGATGCGTTCGGACAGCTGCGGGTGGCTGCTGAGGAACCCCTGCAGGCCGCCTGCCTCGCCGCCTTGCTGTTCGAGCATCGCCGCGAAGAAGTCATCGAACTGGTCCGGGTCGTAGCCGGCGCGGATGTAGAACTCGAAGCCCAGCCGGTCCGCCTCGCGTTCGGCGTCGCGGCCGAACTGGAGGCCGACGACCTGCCCGCCGACGAGGGCGAGCCCGCCGACTGTCGCGGCCGTCTCGGTCCGACTGCCGTCTTCAGCCAAGACAGCGCCAAGCAGTCCGGCACCCGCCGCTGCCGCCATCAGGCCGTACTGCGTGTTCATCTTGTTCTGGACGTGCCGGCCGATGATGTGCCCGAACTCGTGACCCACAACCGCGGCAAAGGCGTCTTCCGTCGCACAGCCCTCAAAGAGTGCCGTGTACATGTACACGTGTCGGCCGCCGGTGGTGAAGGCGTTGGTGACCGGGCTGGCGACCATGTGAAACTGCACGTCCTCGAACATCCAATCCGACGCGTCGACACCGAATTGTTCAAGCTCGCCGGACTCGTACATGCCTCGCGCTGCCGCAATGATCTTGTCACCTACCGCTTGGACGTAGGCGTCGAGTTCCGGATCAGTGACGACTTGCGGCTCCAATTGCGTGTGGACGTCGTTGGCCTGGGCGATCACCTGCTGATCGCTCACGCAGCCGGCAAGCGTCGTGACGAGCAGCGTCACACAGACGGTGCAGACTCCTCGAAGCATGCCCAGATCGTACGGCAAACGGCTCAACGCGACACGGCTGCGCCGGCCAGCCGGGCGAGCAGCGTGTCGTACACCGACTTCGCAACCGTGTCTGGATCGCCCGTCGCGTCGATGACCGCATGACGATCGGGCTCGCGTTTTGCCAACTGGAGATAGTTCTGCCTGACGCCAGCGTGGTACTCGGTCGGGCGACGCTCGATGCGGTCCTTGTCAGCCACCTCGGTTCCCTCGAACAGCGGCACGTACTTCGGCACGACCCGCTGCTGGGCGATGTCGGTCGGGACGTCGAGGATCAGCGTCAGGTCCGGCGTGCAACCGGCCGTCGCAACGCGGGCGACGTCGGCGATGTCGTCGAACGTCAACCCGTCGCCGCCGAGCTGGTAAGCGTGGGTCGAGCTGAAGAACCGGTCTGCCAGGACGACCTCGCCGCGATCGAGCGCGGGCCGAATCGTCTCCGGCACGAGCTGCGCCCGGGCGGCCATGTAGAGCAGCATCTCGCACCGCATGCCGATCTGGCTTTGCGGATCGAGCAGCAGGTCGCGAATGCGTTCGCCGGTGGCGGTCGAGCCTGGATCTCGTACGGCGGCGACGGTCGCCCCTTCGTTGGTGAGCGTCTCGTGAAGCCGCTTCATCTGCGTGGATTTGCCGCAACCCTCGCCGCCGTCGAGCACGATGAACTTGCCCGAGAGCGGGTGGCGGTCCGGCATCGCGACGATCGTGGGCCGGCCGGGCGACAAGTCAACCGGCGACCGATCTGGCGGTGCCCGCGTAACCTCCGCCGCATGGCCGATGTCCACGAACCCGCCGACCGCTACGCCAAGCCCGGCAGCGGCAACGATCCGCAGTTTGCCAGTCTTCGCGATGCCTTCGTGCGGGTTTTCGGCGAGGACGACAGCGACGGCAATCCGCTCAACGACGCCCCGATCCACGTCGTCCGTGCCCCAGGCCGGGTCAACCTCATCGGCGAGCACACGGACTACTCCGAGGGCTTTGTCTTCCCGATGGCGATCGAGCCGCGGATCACGTTCGCCTTCCGCCGACGCAACGACAAGCAGATCCGCGTCGCCAGCGACCAGGACACGGACGGCAGCGTGACGACGTTCACCACCGACACCGAGACCGGCGAGCCGAAGTGGACCAACTACCTCCGCGGCCCGGTCGCACTGCTCCGCGAGCGGGGTGAGCTGTTGGTTGGGGCTGAGCTGTACCTGATGTCGAGCCTGCCCGTCGGCGCCGGGCTGAGCAGCAGCGCGGCGCTGGAGGTCGGCACGACGCGGGCGATGCTGCACCTCACCGGCGGGACGATGACGGATGCCGAGGTCGCTCTGATGTGCCAGCGAGCCGAGCAGGAGTACGCCGGTATGCCGTGCGGCATCATGGACCAGATGATCGTCGCTTCGGGCATGGCGGACCACGCGATGCTGCTGGATTGCCGGAGCTTGGAGGCGACGCACGTGCCGCTGCCGTCGGAGCACGTCGCCTTGGTGATCTGCGATTCGAAGGTCGAGCACGAACTGACGGACGGCGGATTTGCCGAGCGTGTCGAGTCGTGCAAGCAGGCGTCGGCCAAGCTCGGCGTGCCGTTCCTGCGCGACGCGACAACCGATCAGGTCGAGGCCAACAAGGACGCCCTGGGAGATCTTCTCTATCGCCGAGCCCGGCACGTCGTCGCAGAGAACGAGCGGTGCCTGGCGTTCGCCGAGGCCCTCCGCAGCGGCGACTATGCGTCGGCGGGCGAGCGGATGTACGAGAGCCATGCCAGCCTTCGCGACGACTACGAGGTCAGCACGCCCGAACTCGACGGGCTTGTGGAGGCGGCACGCGGCATCGACGGCGTCTTCGGCAGCCGCATGACCGGCGGCGGCTTCGGCGGGTGCACGGTCACCCTCTGCCATCCCGACGCCGCCGACGCCGTCCGCGATGGCTTGGCCAAAGCGGCCAAAGAGCTGTTCGGCGTCGACACGCTGCCGTTCGTCACCGCCGCGACGGTCGGTGCCCAGGTCGTCGACTGAGGAACACCTGATGACGACTGCCATCCTGCAACAACTGATCGCTGGCACAACGCTCTCGGAAGACGCGATGCGTCACGCATTGCAACACGTCATGTCCGGTGATGCCGAGCCGGCTTGGACGGGTGCGTTTCTGGCGGCTTTGCAGCAGAAGGGCGTCACGCCAAGCGAACTCGCCGCGGCGGCGGTGGTCATGCGGGAGCACGCGACGCCCATCGACACCGGCGACGTGGCCGGTGTCGTTGATACGTGCGGAACGGGTGGGACCGGCAGTGGGACGTTCAACATCTCCACGGCCGCCGCGATCGTTGCGGCGGCGTGTGGTGTGGGCGTTGTGAAGCACGGCAACCGGGCAGCTTCGTCCAAGACCGGCTCGGCTGACGTGCTCGAAGCGTTGGGCGTCGACCTTTCGGGCGACCCGAAGACGCAGTTCGAGCGGGCCGGCATCGCGTTCGCCTTCGCCCGCAATCACCATCCGGCGATGAAGCACGTCGCGCCGGTTCGGCAGGCGCTGGGCGTTCCGACGATCTTCAACCTGCTCGGCCCGCTGACCAACCCGGCGGGCGTGCGACGGCAGTTACTCGGCGTGAGTCGGCCGGAGTTGCTGGACCTCGTCGCAGGCGCTTTGCTCAAGCTCGGCAGCGAACGAGCTTGGGTCGTCCACTCCGACGACGGTCAGGACGACCTGTCGCCCGGCGTGCCGACACAGGTGGCGGAAGTGGTCGACGGCGAGGTGCGACGCTGGACCTTCGACCCGACGCCGCACGACCTTGCCGGAACGAAGGCAGAACTTCAGGCCGAGTCGCCAGAAGCGTCGGCGACCCTGATCCGCCGCATCCTCGACGGCGACGAGACTGGCCCGCCTCACAATGCGGTCCTCATCAACGCTGCAGCGGCGGTGGTCATCGCGGGCGGGCATGACGACATCGTCGATGCCCTCGACGCGGCACGCCATGCCATCGAGTCGGGTCGCGCAGCAGAGACGCTGGATCGCCTCGTCGGGTGACCTACACGAATTTTGACTTGAGCGTGCGCGTCTGAGAACGAGCCCCGAGTGTGAGCGAGCGCGTGTTCGGATCAGAAGTCGTGTTACACGTTGAACCGGAAGTGCACGACGTCGCCGTCTTGCATGACGTAGCCCTTGCCCTCGCTACGGAGTTTGCCGGCGGCTTTGATGGCGGACTCGCTCCCGTGCTCGACGAGGTCGTCGATGCCGAACACCTCGGCCCGGATGAAACCACGCTCGAAGTCGGTGTGGATGACGCCGGCTGCTTCGGGAGCGGCGGCACCGATGCGGACGGTCCAAGCACGAATCTCCTTCGGGCCGCTGGTGAAGTAGCTTTGAAGGCCGAGCATTTCGTACGCGGCACGCGCCAGCGACGCGAGTGCCGGCTCCTTGAGTCCGAGGTCACCCAGCATCTCGTCGCGTTCGTCGTCTTCCAACTCCGCCAGTTCGCTTTCGATCTTGGCACACACCGGCACGACCGTCGCGCCCTGCGTCTCGGCGTAGGCCCGCAGCTTCGTCGCGAGCGGGCCTTGGCCGTCGACGTCGTCTTCGTCGACGTTGGCGACGAAGAGGACTTTCTTGAGCGTGATCAGGCCGAAGCCTCTGAGGGCCTTGCGCTCCTCGTCGGTCCAGTCGAGTTTGCGGAGCGGCGTGCCGTCGTTGAGCGGGTCCTGGCACTTTTCGAGCAGAGCCTTCTGCTGCGTTGCTTCCTTGTCTCCGCCGCGGGCTTTCTTCGTGACGTTCTGCAGGGCACTCGAGACGACACCGACGTCGGCCAGGGCGAGTTCGAGATCGATCACTTCGGCGTCGTCGACGGGATCGACCTTGCCCGACACGTGCTGGATGTCGTCGTCCTCGAAGCATCGGACGACGTGTGCGATGGCGTCGGCTTCGCGGATGCTGCTCAGGAACTTGTTGCCCTTGCCCTCGCCCTTGCTGGCACCTTTGACGAGCCCGGCGATGTCGACGAATCGCACCTGGGCCGGGATGATCTTTTCGGTTTCCTGATACTTATTGAGGACATCGAGCCGCCCGTCCGGGACGGACACGACACCGACATTGGGCTCGATCGTCGCGAACGGGTAGTTGGCCGCGAGGATGCCCGCCTTGGTGAGGGCGTTGAAGAGCGTGGATTTGCCGACGTTGGGCAGGCCGACGATGCCGACTTCGAGACTCATGCCGCAGCGTAGTGCCGTGCCCTGTCCGTCATCCTGAGCGAGCGGAGCGAGTCGAAGGACCTCGCCCCGTGGGCTCGCGAAGGACCGGGCGAGGTCCCTCGGCTGCGCTCGGGATGATGGAGGGATTCAGAACTCGCGTCCGAGTGCTGTCCAGAGGTCGAGGTCGTTCGGGTCGTCCGATAGGAAGAGTGGGTTGTAGTCTCTGTCGAAGCCATCCTCGTCGACCGTCAGCCACGTCTGTCCCGCGACGTCGACGGCTTCCAGGACGGCCGTCGGGATGAATCGAGCGGCTCCGTGGCCGACGGCGACATTGATGCCGTCACCGTGGCGCTCGCGGACTTGGCTGGGCTTGTGGAAGAGGTCGCCGAGGATTGCGTCGCCATTGTGCTGCGTCAGCTTCGGCATCGGCTCAGGCGGCATGAGCGTGAGCGGGTTGGCGTCGGGCGAGATCTCGTCCTCGTCACTGGTACCTTCGGGCCAATCGATCATCGGCCGGGTGCCATATCCGAGGCGGGTCCGAAAGCTCGCGTCGTTGCCCGGCGGCCAGGCGTTGTTCTCGGTGTTTTGCTGGATTTGCGGGTCCTGCTCGCTGGGGCAGAACCAGCTTTCGCCGCTCTCCAGGTAGCCGTCGACGAACAGCTGTCCGAGCCACCGTGGCCGCTCGTCGGGCTCGACGAACCCGCCGCCGAACGTCGTGTTGCGACTGGCGACGTAGTTGAACTGCTTCCAGCCGCGCGTGTAGCCCAGCGGGACGAAGAGGTCGTGGTCGTTGGCGTACAGCACCAGCGTCTGATGGCCCGATCGCAGGTTCGCCAGGCAGACCGTCTTTTGAGCCGACGCCCGAGCTCGCGACAGCGTCGGCAGCAGGATGCCCACCAGCAGGGCGATGATCCCAATCACCACCAGTAGCTCGACCAGCGTGAAGGCTCGGGCGTGACGGATCACGTCTACATCATTGTGCGATCAGGCGCGTCGCAAAGAGAAATCGCGATTTCGAATGGTTAGCGGTGAGCGCTAGCGAGCCTGTTCGGTTCGCAGAGGGCTCTCTGACGCTCACCGCTTAGCGAGAAGATCGCGTCATCACACCGTCGCAGCTGGTAGCGGGGCGTTGGGTGCGACGAAGCTGTCACCCGTCTTGGCGTCGATCTGCTCCTTCAGCGGAACGAGCATCTCGATGATCCGCTCCAGCACGCGAATCTGACTCTGCGTCGCGTCGATCTCGACGACCAAGTCGTCGTCGTAGTGGTCCAGCAGCGGCCGCGTCGTCTCTTCGTAGACCCGCATGCGACGGCGAATCACGTCGTCCTTCGCGTCGTCGACGCGGTTTTCCTTGAACGCACGACGCTTGAGCCGCTCGACCATCTTCTCGAAGTCGGCCTTGAGGTGGATGATGCGGACAACCTCGATCGTGTCCTCCAGCAGCTTGGCCTGGCGGACGCTGCGGGGCACGCCGTCGAGAATGAGCAGCTCGGTCTCCGGGTGGAACTGGTTGATCATCTCCATGCCACGGATGAACTGCCGCCACACGTCGATCGTGAATTCGTCGGGTACGAGCTCGCCGTGACTGGCGTACTCCCAGAAGACCCGGCCGGCGTGCGACTGGAGGTCGAGGCTGCGGAAGATGTCGCCGGTGGCCGAGTGGAAAAAGCCGGGGATGGCCGAGAGGATTCGGCCCTGGGTACCTTTGCCCGATCCGGGTGGGCCGAACAGCAGGATCGCCTTGTACGGCTCGGCCGGCGGTGGGACGGGGTCCTCAAGCACGTGACCGTTCGCAACGCCGTTGGTCTGCCCGTTGTCCATCGCGCCGAAGATACCACGTCCGCCCGCTCAGGCCACCGCCGACGTTGGCGCGGTTGCCTTCAAAACCGCGTTCAACTCCTCCGTGGTCGATAGCGGCCCGTCGAGGTCGTAGCCGAAGACCTCCGCGTCTCGCCCGATAAGTTCGTCTGCCAGACGCCGCGTCTCGGGATTGGCAAACGCGTCCGCGAAGGGCTTGGGCGGCCGCTCTTCGGCAGGCAGCGTCGCATCGACGCTGATCCGTTCGCAAACGTGGGCGAAGTCGGACGACAACGTCTCGAACCGGCCGACGAAGTCGACCAGGCATCGCCCGTCGCGATCCAGCAGGGCCGACGACTGCGTCCGCTTGTCGCGGCGGTGTTCCCAGGCGACGTAGGCGTCGAAGCTGCCGAGCCTGGTCACCGTCTCGTGGTGGTGATGCCGCATCTCACGAAGCATGAAGTGGTACTGACTCAGAAGACGCGCGTAGGGATTTCGCACGAACGCGAACTTGAACAGGCCGTCCCAAACATGCGTCGGCAGGTGTCGCTTGGCGGTGGCGGCGGTGGCGTGGATGCGGAAGCGTCGCCAGCGATGCGGGCCGAGGTAGTTGACGTGGATGCCGATCTTGTCGAGCCACTTCGCAGGCGTCGTGACCTCCGGCCGATGGGCGTACGGCTCCAGTGCCCGCGCGACGTTCGTCCCGGCCGTCTTGCCGACGTGGATGAAGAGAAACTGCTTCTCGTACGACAGGATCATGCGATTCGCCGGCGGCGACGTTACGCGAGGGAACGCGAGACGATGTCGCCCGCGTCGACGTGTCGCGACCAGTCGATGCGGTCGTTGCGGAGCTTGGGCTTCGGGTGGTCCATCGGATAGAGCAGCCGTGGCGACCACGATCGGCCGTCGGTGTCGCGTGGCGTGACCACGCGATCCCGATGGCCCCACGGCGCGACGCGCTCCGGGTCGGCAGCCGTGAAGACGGTGACGACCTTCGGCACGCCCACTGCGGCTGCGACGTGGGCGAGGCCCGAGTCGACCCCAACGAACAGCTCCGCCTGAGCCAGCACCGCGGCCGACGTGCCGAGCGTGCCCGTCAACGGCAACACCGGCGGCGACGATCGGCAGAGATCCGCCACGCGTCGGCCGTCGCCCTGTTCGTCGGGCCCTTCGATCAGCGTGCACGCGACGCCGCGATCGGCGAGCTGGTCGACGACTGCGGCCCAAGTCGCGTCGGGCAGACGCTTCGCTCGACCGACGACCGTGTCCGCGCAACCGACCTGCACGACCGCGGGCGTCTGCAGTGCCGTCGCCTGCTTGCGCTCTGAATCTCGAATCGGAAAAACCGGATCCAACTCTGGTCGCTGCGACCCTGCGGGTTGCAGTCCGTCGACCAATGCGAGGTTCTGCTCGACGTCGTGGATGCCTCTTTGTGCAGGCACACGCGTCGCACCCAGCAGGCGACGCCCCGTGCGCATCGCCCCGGTCGGATAGTCGTGGATCAGCACGTTCGCACATCGCGACGTCGCGGCGAGCGCCGTGTATTCCCAGCGATTGCTCGGAAATGGAACGACATACCAGTCGCCACGAAGCCCGCGGTGCACGCGAAGTCGCTCACGAAGAGACGCCGGCAGGACGACGACGTTCGCCACCTCGTCGAGCCGATCGAACACCTCCCCGATCACCGCCGAGCTGGCTTCAACGACGACCTGGTGACCGGCACCCAGCCGACGCACCATCGGCACCGTCATCACGGCGTTGCCAATCCCGGCCATCACAGGGACGACGATCTTCAAAGTGGCAGTGTCCAGTTGGAATGCTGTGCCGAGGCGACTTGGACGACCGAAGTCGGAGTCGGGAGGAGCATCAGACGCCAGTGTAAGGCTCCGCTGTCGCAGACTCCCTGAACAGGGCTAAGGCCTGTGATCGTGTCTCGGCGAACGCAAGTCCGTAACGAATAAGCAGGTAGAATGACCAGATGACTGAAGTCAAAGCAACTGCTCCGACGACGGCCACGACGACAACGGTGATCTGACCACCAATTCCGGTGGTTGGCGGACTTGCCGTCACGCCAAGCATATCGGCGAGTGTCAATGCACTGAAGATCCACAGTGACCCGGCTAAAACGAATCCGACGACCGGGCTGTCGGCCGCTAGCAACGGCGCTGGTGCCTGCACGGCGAGTGACTGCAGTCGACGCGAAAGCAGGGCGACGACGACGCCAACGATCATGAAGAAAAGCGGGTACAAAATAGCCTGAGTTACGATTCGTGGCAGTCGATCGAAGATCGGTATGACTTCGGTCTGATTCAGCGCCTCAGCAATCAAGACAAGACACAGGACTGAAGCCGCTCCACGGAGGACCTGTCGTCGCGGCCCTTCCACCCTTGCTGTCTCGAACGTGACATTGCTACGCCTGCTCGTGAGGAGCCAAACGCCGAGAAGGAGGAACAATCCTGGTCCGGCAATCGACACAGCACCAATCGTCATCAGAACCACGGTGTTTGCTGACTCCCCTGCCGCGAGATCCCAGGTCTCGGTCTTCCAGTCGTAGACAGGCTGCGCGTAGTCCCAAGCTTCCGTAATGATGGCATAGCCGATGGGTATGAGTACTAATGACGGGAGCGAAAGGCCTACCGCTACGACACCGATGATGAGCTTCATCAGCCATCGCGGATGACTGTCGGCAAGTGCATCGCTCGACTTCCGACTCAATCCCACCAGCAGCCCGCACTCCGGACACGCCCGGCGGTCGTCGAGGCCGGTGAGGTTGTAGCCGCAACGGAGGCACGTGCCGCCGTCGCTTTCGGAGAGCGTCATCTTCTGAAAAGGTAACAGACTCGCAGGACGAGCCCGACCATTGACTTGAGAGTACGAGACACGACCGGTAGCCGCGGGCATACAGCCCGCGGTCGTGGCTGGGAACACAACAAGGGTCGCGCGTGAGAAACCGCCGGCGGGAAGCCCCCGGCAACCTTGCGGCAACGTTATCCAAACGACC
>JBCDKH010000025.1 GCA_038746835.1 Planctomycetota bacterium
GCGGCGGTGAGGCACGGCTGGTCAAGTTCCGCGAGGCAGCCGCGGCGTACGACGAGCTTCAGGCGGCCCAGGACGCCGGGCTGATCGTCCAGATCGATGAAGCGGAGCAGGCGTACACCGAGGCCTTGGCCGAGCTGGACGAGACGAATCTCGGCGTCGAGGACGTCGAGCCGCTGGTCACGCTCGAGGACGAGCCACGGGCGACGCGTCTGGCGGAACTCGAAGAACGCAACGGCGGCTTCGAGGCCCGTTGGGAAGCCGCGCTGACGTACCTCAACGCCGCCACCGAGTTCGAGGCCGTCCGCGACGAGATCGCCGACACCGCCACGCTCAAGCGGCTGCTTCAAGGCTCGGGCGTTCTTCAGTTCAACATCCTGCCGTTCAACAGCGGCGACGAGACCAGCCGCATCACCTTCGACGACGGCCTGACCAACGAGATCTATGAGGAACGCGTCGCCGACCTCGAACGCTTCGGCCCACGCCCACGAGCCAACGAGGACTTCCGCTGGTTCGAACTCGAACAGGACGCCACTGTCAGCGTCCCCGTCGAAACTGGTCCCGATGGCAAGCGTTACGTCCTTGGCTGGAACACCAACGAGAAGTCTCTCGACCGACGTGACGGCGAGTGGGGTTTGACGGGCGCGACTCGATCTCGCGACGAGCAGGGCGGCCGGGCGATCGGCTTCACCCTCGACGTGCCCGGGGCCGCACTTTTCGGTGACCTCTCCGGCACCAACGTCGGCCGGCCGCTGGCCATCGTCCTCGACGGCCGCGTCATCAGCGCGCCCAATCTCAACAGCCGCATCACCGGCCAGGGCATCATCACCGGCGGCCGAGGCGGCTTCGGCGAGGGCGAGCAGAGCTACCTCGTCAACACCCTCAATGCCGGCGCGCTGCCGGCAAAGCTTTCCGAAACGCCCATCAGCGAACGCACCGTCGGCCCGCAGCTGGGCAAGGACAACCTGCGTGCAGGACTGGCCGCGTGTATCGCTGGCCTGTTCATCGTCGGCTTCTTTCTCATCAGCTACTACTACCTCTCGGGCATCGTCGCCTTCAGCGCGGTGCTGATGAACATGGTGCTGATCCTGGCCAGCATGGCCGCGCTGCAGGCACCGTTCAGCCTTCCCAGCGTTGCCGGCATCATCCTGTCGCTCGGCATGGCCGTCGATGCGAACGTCCTGATCTACGAACGACTCCGCGAAGAACAGAACCGCGGCCTGTCGGTCAAGATGGCCCTCCGCAACGCCTACGACCGCGCGTTCAGCGCGATCATGGACTCGAACATCACCACCGGCATCACGGCCCTGGTGCTGTACGTCTTCGGCTCGGAAGAAGTGAAGGGCTTTGGCCTCACGCTGCTCATCGGCATCTTCGCCTCGCTCTTCACGGCCCTGTTCGTCACCAAGACGATCTTCGGCCTGCTGGTGGAGAAGCTCGACCTCAAGGACCTCTCCAGCATCCCGAGGACCTTCCCCAAGTGGGACAAGTGGCTCACGCCCAACATGGACTGGATGCACCGGGCAGGGCTCTTCGGAGCCGGCAGCGCCGTCGTCATCGTCGGCGGGTGTCTGCTCTTCGGGTATTACTTCCAGAAGGGCCGCATTCTCGACACCGAGTTCGCCGGGGGCACGACGGCCGTCTTCGGCCTCGTCGAAGACATGGACACCGCCGAGGTGCGACAAGCACTGTCGCGTGACGACGTTGAGGACGCACTCGTCGGCCTTCAGGTCGTCAGCATCGAAACGACCGCCGACGTCGCGGCGAAGTACGAAATCGTCACGAACAACGAAGACGACCTCGAAGTCACCGAGGCCATCGTCGACCGGCTCGAAGGCAAGCTCGTCATTCGCGAGGCCTTCAACTTCGATCAGGCGACGGCCAACCTCGACGACATTTTCGGAGACGTCGTCATGCCGGCCGAGGTTGATCGGGCGGAGCTCACATCGCTGGCCGTGCCGGACGAAGTCGTCGCGGCCAACGAGGGCGGCGTGGCGATCGTCCTGCGCAACCTCGACCCGATGCCCGAGCAGCAGGAGCTGGTCGAGCGCCTGAACCAGCAACGCCTCAAGGGCGGCTACGCCGGGCAGGGCGTCACCGGTGGCGTGTCGGTCGACGTCGTCACCCTGCCGACCGACAACACGGCCGTCGTCTTCTTCAGCAACGATCGTTTCGTCTACAGCGACGACGCCGGCGTCGCTGAGGAGTGGCGACTGCAACTTGCCTCACCGGCATGGGAGATGACCGTCGACGCCGTCGCCGAGCCGGGCGAACTCGAGAAGGTCACCAAGATCGGCGCTCAGGTCGCCAGCGAATTCAGCCGCGACGCAGTCCTGGCCGTCATCCTCTCGGTCCTGGCGATCATGGCCTACATCTGGGTGCGCTTCGGCGACCTCAAGTACTCGACCGCCACCGTCGTCGCACTCGCGCACGACACGTTCTTTGTGGTCAGCGCCATCGGGTATTCGCACCTGCTGGCCGAGACGTTCATTGGCAGCGCGCTGCTGCTCGATCCGTTCCGCCTGAACCTGACCATGGTCGCCGCCATCCTGACGGTCATGGGCTTCAGCATGAACGACACCGTCGTCGTCTTCGACCGCATCCGCGAAAACCGCGGCAAGTACGGGCTGCTGACCCGCAAGGTCGTCAACGACTCCATCAACCAGACGCTGTCACGCACGCTCCTCACCGGCGGTACGACGCTCGTGACGATCTTCGTCATGTACGTCTTCGGCGGCGAAGGCATCCATGGCTTCACCTTCGCCATGCTCGTCGGCATCATCACCGGCACCTTCAGCTCCATCGCCATCGCCAGCCCGCTCCTGCTCGTCGGCCGGCGTCAGGAGCAGGACGAGGCGATCCCCGTCACAGCGACGCCCACTACCACGGTCACCGCCGCCACCTAACCGAAGACTCGGCCGAGTTGGAGGATGGGGAGCAGCACGGCCAGGGCGATGAGCAGGACGACGACGCCGAGGAAGACGACCAGCATCGGTTCGACCAACGCGCCGAGGCGTCGGGCGGTTTCGTCGACGTCGTCTTCGAACCGCTCGGCGAGTTTGCCGAGCGTCGCGTCGAGCTGGCCTGTCGCGACGCCGACCTCGACCAGGTCGGCCATCGGCATCGGGTAGCGGCCCGATCCGCGAAGGGCGTCGCCGACGTCCTGGCCGTCGCGCACGCCATCGCGCCAGTCGGAAAGTCGATCGCCAACGACGCGATTGCGTGAAGCGTGGCTGGCCAAATCGAGCGACTCGACAAGGTTCAGCCCGCAGCGGACGCACGTGCCGAGCAACGTTGCGGCCTGGGCGAGCGCGTGCTTTTCGAGCATCGGCCCGACGACCGGCACGCGAAGGACAAGTCCGTCGAATCGTCGCTTTCCGGCTTCTGTGCGAAGCAGCCGTCTCAGGCCGAAGCTGCCTCCGACGACAACCAGTGCGATGAGCCACCAGCCGCGGGTGACCAGCCAGCTGATCGCCATGACGATTCGCGTCGGCAGCGGCAGGGCGACGCCCTCTTCGACGATCGGTGCCACGATCGTCGGCACGACGAAGGCGAAAAGCAGCAGCGTGATTGCCAACGCGATCAGAACGATCATCGCCGGGTACGCCAGTGCGGTGACCGCCGACTTTCGTAGCCGGGCCGTTGCCTCGCGCATGTCGGCGAGGCGATTGAGCGTCTCTTCGAGGACGCCGGCGCGTTCGGACGCGTCAATCGCGCGGACGTCGGCCTGGCCGAAGGTCTCAGCGTGTTCTGCGATGGCGACCGAGAGTGGCTCGCCTGCTTCGAGCTGACGGGCGACACTCGACAGGGCGACGCCGAGTGCCGTGCCGCTGTGATGAGTGGCGAGCGTGCGCACGCCGCGTCGGATGTCGATGCCGGCGTCGAGCTGAATCGCGAGACTTCGATACGCGTCACCAATCGCGGCCGAAGAGACTCGCCCGCCGCGTGGTCGCAGTAGCAGCTCGGCCAAGCGTTCCGATCGACTTGGCGAAGCGGCGTAGCTCAGTCTCGCCTTGCGGGACGCCGGCTCGGGAGGCTGTGCGTACTGCGAGTCCACCACGTCGGATCATTCGCTTCACCGGGGCTTGAAAACGCCTTGCATGGCGATGCGAGGCAGCCGTCGATCGCCTGCCCCGTCATCCTATCGGAGCTTGGAGCAACATTTGCGGCGGGTCACGCGACCGTTAGACTTTCGCCGCCGATGTCCGTGTCGTCTGCTACGCCTGGTGATTCACTCGTTCACGATGCCCCGCCAGCCGCAGACACCCGAAACGCTCGCTTGGCGAACGCGGCCTGTCCGACCTGGCTGAGAACGGCCGAAAGGGCGGTCGCGTGGATTCCTGCGAGCGTCTCTGCCGTGCTGGTGCTGTTCGTCGCCTGGTACAACGCGATCCTGACGTACAGCAACCCGTTCCACTACGACGGGGACGCCCTTCAGCACAACTTCTGGGTGCAGTCGTTCTGGGCGTCGCGTCTCACCGACATCGACCCGATCGCTCGCTTCTACGCCAGCGACGCGATGAGCCCGATGGGCTACCGATGGCTCATGCAGCTCATGGGCAGCATCGGCGAGATCCAGCGGGTGGCCGAGACCGCGATGATCGGCCTGACGCTCGCGACAGGCTGGATGTTCTACGTCCTCGGCAGGCGGGCGGCGGGATCGTCCTGGGGCGGGCTGATCCTGGTCGGCTGCATCATGTGGTTCGCCATCTTCTACGAGCGACCCTTCGGCAGCACCCTGCTCCAGCGACACTTCGCGCCGATCATCATCGCCGGTGGCCTGTGGGGACTCGTCAGCCGAAACGTCTGGGCGGTCGGTGCCGCGTTTCTGGCGTCGGCGTTGTTCTATCCGATCACCCTGGCAGTGCTCGGGCTAACGGCCGTGCTGCACGAGGTGATCCGCCTCGTCATCGACAAGCGGATGCCCAAAGGCTGGTGGCTCGCGGTCCTGCTCGGGCTGGCGGCTCTTGGCGTCATGATCGCCCGCGACGTCCCCGCCGAGTACGGCCAGCGTGTGACCGCCGATGTCGCTCGCAGCATGGACGTCTTCCACGAAGGCGGCCGCGCGCAATACTGGATCGCCGATCGCGAGACGTTCCTGTTCACGCACCACCGCAGCGGGCTGGGACACAAGCCGATCGCATTCATCAAGGCGGCGATTTTCCTGGTGCCGTTGCTGGCGCTCAGCTGGCGAAAGGCGTCCCTGGCAGGGGGCCTGCTGCTGGCGGTCGGCGTGCTGATCTGGGCCCTTGCGATCCTGTTTCCATTCCACCTGTACCTGCCCAACCGACACGTCCGGATGCCGCTGCCGATCGGCTACAGCCTGCTGCTGGCCACGACCATCCCGGCCGCCTTCGTCACGCTGCGCGGGTGGGTCGAACGGTTGATCGGAAGCCCCCAGGACACCGCCGGCATGCCGTGGGCGCGACTGGCGCTGGGCGTCATCGTGCCCGTCGCGGGCGTCGTCTGGTTCGTCAACCACTTCCGAGCGCCGGCCGTGCGCATGTGGACGTACAACCAAGCCGTCAGCGAACGCGGCCCGGAGTTGCCGCGATATGTCGAGCGTTACCTGCGGGCGTTAGCGCCGGAAACCTTCGTCGCCGGTCACCCTGCCGACGTCTCGCACATTCCGCTCCTCACAGGCCGGCCGACGATTGCGAGCCGCAAGACGCTCAATCCGTACTTCCCAGACTTCTACCACGAGGTGCTGCGTCCACGGGCCGAAGACTCGGTCCGCGCGTACTACGCGGCCGACTGGGAAGACGTGGACCGGCTGCACGAGCTCTACGGCGTCAGCGTCTTCTACGACGTCGCCGGCGACCAGCGGACCAAGGGTCACTACTACGAGGAAGAGCCGCTCAACAGCATGTCGCTCGAAGCCCTGGACCGGCTCGGCGATCGCCCACGCGTCCTCGCCAATCCGCCGGCGGACCGTGTGATCGTTCGCGATGAGCTTCGCGGCATCACACTAATCCGCGTCGGCCCGCTGGATGCCGTCCGTGTCCGCAACGCCGACGGATCCACCAGTTCGTTCTTTTCAAACCCTAAGACGGCCGGAAGCTGACCCAGTCGGTCTGCGTCACCGTGAGGGTTGAAAACCGCTTCACATAACGTTCATTATCGGGCGTGGTTAGGGACGTCCGACTTTCGCGAAGGTAACGAGCAATGACTTACGTTGCAAGGTTAGGGTGAGGTCGAGTCAGATTTTTCTCAGGCTTTAGCCCACTTGGAAGCCGATAGCCCAGCGACGATTAAAGCCAGGCCCACGACCGCTTGTAGCTCACCGAACGCCGCTTGGGCCAATCCCGGATCGAAGAGCTCGTCTGGCCGTGGCTCCGAATCAACCCAGCTCCAAACCCCCAGAACGAACGAGAACGCACCGTAAGCAGCCAAGAGCAGGCCGCACCAGTAGAGCAAGAACGGGAGCCATTCGACGTCTCCAGGCGGCTTCCGCTTGTGCCGCGGCTTCGTCCTGCGACGGTTGCCAACAGCCGACGCGAGCTCGTCCGACGGCTCTGTCCAGCCACCTCCCAAATCTGCCATGCTGCGAGTCTGCGTCATCGGGTGCCTTCCCGTCAAATCGTGCTACGGCTGCTCGTCGGCCTCATCTTGCCAAGTGTCGTAGTCGAAGCCGTCCACGTCCTCCGCCTCGTCGTCCTGTTCCGCCTCGTCTTCGGCGTCGTCCATCGACGCTTCGACATCGGATTCTGCCTCGTCGTCCACGTCAGCATCACGGATGACCTCGTCAAGCGCGTCGACGTCATCGATAAACGCCTGAGCGTCGCCCGAAATCGTCCCATCTTCGCTCACATGGATCGAGTTTTCGTCCCAAGCGTGACGGGCCGTGTCGTAGCTCGCTGCAGCGGCCGCTCCACGCTTCGCAGCTGAACGCCCTTGGAGGTAGAAGAACCGTTGGCGCTTCGACGTGTAACCGCCCGCCCGTTGCTTCGCTTGCTTCGAGCCGGAGCCGTAGCCCACGTGAAACGCCTGTTTGTCTACGAAGTTCATGAGTGCCATCAGTTCGCCTTTCCGGGTTGGGTCGTGGGCTGATCGAACAACGTCTCCGCATGTTGCGGTGCCTGCCGTGGGACGTGCAGCTCGACAAAAAGGAAGAGTCGCCGGCGATCGGCGGACTTGGTCGTTCTCCCGGCGTTGAGGAGAAAGGGCAGGCCCGACGTCTCGTCACGGTCGGCCGCTTCCGCGAGACCGCCGAGGACCACTACGCCACCGGGACGCATGGCTGCCGACGCGTTCCACCGGCGGCGCGCGACCGCTGGAATGCCGTCAACGACGCCGGAGATGCTCGATATCTCGGGCTCGAGATCGACCACCACCACGCCGCCTGCTGCCCTTGCTGCCGACACCGACAGCAGCACGCCCGTGTCGACCTGCTGGAAGTCAAGTGTCGTCACAGTGCCTTCCGGAGAGACCGACCGGACAGGGACCGGCGTTGTCTCACCTACCTGCAGCGACGCCGCACGCCCTTCCACGACAAGCAACCGCTGAGAGACGACCACAGACGCACCGCCTTCGTTTGCCTCCGCTGCCAGAGCTGCCCGGAGCGAAAGCCCTGCCGTTGCTCCCGAACCCAGCTCACCGACACTGACATCCGCCACTCCCGATAGCTGCCAATCGAGCCCGAGGTCGAGTGCTGCACGCTCCGACACCTCTACGAGCGTCACATCAAGCACGTACTGCGGCCGTGGCTGCGACAACTCGACCGCGAGCCTGCCAATGCGGTCAAACGCAGACGGGACGTCCGTCACAAGGACACCGTCTCGGCCGAGGGGAAGAGCGGAACAGTTCGGAGAGCCAGCTGCCTGGAAAGCTGGCACAACCTGATTTATGTCGTCAACCGCGACCCGGTACAGGACGGTTCTCCGGTCAGATTCGCGAGCATCGCCGATGTAGACCGACATGCCGTCAGTCGACAGCGCCGTTGCAGTCGACCCGAGGCTGCCGGCAATGCGTTCCGCTACCACGCTCAAGGGCTCGCCGTTCGAACGAATGTTGACGACCTGCTCGCCGTACGTCGGGTCGATCACCACCGGTAGATCTAGCTGCACCAACACGGCCGCGAGGTCTGACGCCCTGCCCGAAAAGCTGATGGAAACCGGGTCGTCTGGCAACTCCGCAAAGTCGGGGACCATATCGACCACCGGATCGGGAAGCAGCGTGACGACAGGCTCATTCAGCAACGGACGCCGTTCGCCGAGTTTCTCGGCCGGGGCGTAGCAGCCCACCGAAACGGCTCCTGCGGTCAGGAGGGAGCACAGAGCCAGGCGGAACCGGAGAGCCGACCGCAACGCTGCGGAAGACATTGTCGTACAGAAACCCTGCTGCACCCTCTTGCACCCCGACGTAAAGCCACCCGCCGATCCGCTCACCTTCCTGAAGACGCCTACCGCCTTCGAGGAACGCGACCTCGTTCGAGATGCCGACGAGACGAACGCCGTAGACCTCTCCGGTCGGGGAAGTGGACAGCGGTGGGCCGACGGCCGGGGTCGCTGACGCGACTCCCGGCTCGTCGGCTGACGTCCGAATGAGAGAAAGAAGCCGGGATTCGACGTCTTCCAGCTTCGAATCTGTTTGTGAAGCGTTCGCCTCAACAGCCGCATGCACTTCGGCAGCAGCTGATTCACCAGACGACCGGCCAGACCGGTACGCAAGTACAACGACCCCGAGAACAACGACCGTTTTTCCGAGGAGCCCAAAGAACGAAAACCGTGCGTGTCGCTGTGCCATTGCTTTCTTTCTCTTTTCAGGATCATGATACTTCCCTTCCGCTTCGGCCTTTGTCGCCGCAAGTCGTTTGTCGAGTGCTCGCTTGCTTCCCGCGTGCGTGAATGAGTCGTAGAACCGCCACAATCTGCCACCGTCAAGCCAAGGTGCAAGCACCCACGTCTTCTCAGGTTTGACGTCGTGACGCTGGCGCAGCTCAGGACCAAGCTCAACTGCTGAAACAAGGCTGTACCGGAATGTCGGGAGTGGCCATCGGAGGCCGAAGATGAGCCGCACTTTCCGAAGGTCTTGGCAAATGATGACCTCATCGGCCATGTCGCGAAACACCTTGTTCATTTGCATGATCGTCTGACTCAGTACCTCAATTCGGTACAAGCCATGTCGATGCATGCTCAATGTGTCAAGCAACTCGCGAACTTCCTCCCGTTGGTCCCGTTGATCAAACCACTTATGAAGCTCATCGACAATGATCACGGCGCCATACGGAATCCAGTTCGGTCGCAACCGCCCTTCCACCGACTTAACGATCTCACGACCCGCCATTCGATTTACCTCAGCCGCCTCATATCCCTGCTGTTCGTGCAGCGCATCGAACAACGAATCCGCTGCGGAACGGTCGAGCCCGTCGCGGGCCACCGACGCGGCGAAGTCGTCACGCGTGTACCAGCGTGGGATGTGCCTGCCGTTATCTTCGAACCACTCCGCCTCCGCTGCGGAACGACTCACGCCAAGCTTCTCGCGCTCTTCGCAGTGCTTCGCGAGGCCGGCAAAGCGTTGGAGCCAGAGCCTCATGTGCGGCTCGGACAACGGAACTATGAAACCCGCCAGCTCTGGCTGCCGGCGGTTCCTCAGGTACTGGCGAACAACAGGGAAACGCAACGGGAGGTTCGTGTAGACCGGCCGACGATCGTGCCGGAGGTACTCGAGGATGCGCCCAACCACGCCGTAGGACTTGCCAGAGCCCGGCTTACCCTCCCAGATGCGGACGCCCGTTGCCGGGGGTGACGCAGCGCCGTTGGTCAACGACCACCACTTCGCGAACGCCGCCACGCCGAGGATCAACGCCAGCACGACGCCCAGCGGCCACGCGAGGATGTACAGGATCGAGGACATCAGCCGAGACTGAGCGTCGGGAACGCACCGAGCAGGTGACGGATCATCCGGATCGTGAAGACCGCAGCCAAGCCACCCAAGATGATGAAGAGCCCTTCCGTGACGGGGAGCATCAGGTTCAGGAAGTCGAGGGCATCACCCGCTGTGTCGACAGCGTCAAACACCGCATCGAACCGATCTTCAAGGGCTGTGCGGTCGAACCCAACGGCTTCGAGAATGTCTAACGAAAGGTCGTAGACGTCGAGGATGACGTCATGCAGCGTCCTGAGAATCTCATCCCAAATGAGCCAGAAGATCGTCGCCCAGGAGCCCACCGTTACCGCCGTCGCTGCAGCACGCCCTGCGATATATTTAACACCGCGGCCGAAGAAGTTTCTGATATAGGCGTAATAGTTCACCGCCGTTTAAGCTCCTTCGTCACCAGGGTCCCAGAGATGAGGGACATCAGACCGAGATACGCCGCTGCAGGAGCTGGGCCGAGCACCGCGAAGTCCGCCTGCGACAGCGTCACCGTCCGGCCCTGACCGAGCACCGGGATCGTCAGACTCCACGTCGTGCCCGCGGACGTCTCGTCCGGGGCGTCATACACGGGCTCGGACAGCTCAAAATTTGCGGCGAGCGGGATCGCAGGACCCACAGCGCCGACCGCACCTTCCGCCAAGTCACCCGGTCCAACAGGGTCGGGATCCTCCGGGTCGGTCCAGGACTCCGCATCATCGTCGCTGCCGAGCGCTTCATCAAGGAGGTCGATCAACGACTGCCCGGACTCTGTCTGGATGACGAAATCCCGGAGCATCTCGGCAATGCTGATTAGCCCCGGCACGCCGGTCATTTCTACGGCAAGCGTCGATTCCTCTTCGCCACGAAGTAGTTCGAGTAGCTCGTCTAGGTCAATCGAACCACCGCCGCCAGGACTATTCAGGAAGCCCGAGCCGTCGAAATTTTGAAGCCGCAACGTCGGACCCCAGTCGTCGGAGTACGTCCCAACCTCGTACATCAAGAAGTTCGTCGATGGCTGACCCGATTGCAAAACAAAGTCAACTTCCACGCCCTCGACATCTACCGTCGCTGAACCGCCGTGAAGCGGCACGGTCACCGAGAAGATAATCGGTTCCGGCCATCCCGTGAAACCCGCTGCGTGGTGCTGCTGCTGATTGTACGACAGCGCCCTAAAAGGAACCGAAATCTGCCCGATGAAACTATTCCCCGAACGCTGTAGCGGAATCGTCACCGACGATGCCGTGGAGCCCGACGGAGCGTGGTAAGCGGACACGACATGCGAGTCTCCAAACTCGTCTGTTAACGTGGTGACGGCAACTGCTCGAATCGCTGCATTTCCGACTGTCTCGTCCGGGTCACTAATGTTAAAGTAGTTGAACCGTCCATATACTTCCTGCCCAAACGCAGGCGTCACGCAACATGCCGCCGAAACATAGCAGCAAAGATAACAAAGGAACCAACGAGGCCGAATGTTGCGATTGTTATCCATGTCTGAGTGTAAAGGTGTGCCGACTCGGTGCCGTACGGCGGCTGGGCATACATCACGACTCCTGCAGTAGACTCTCCGTACGACGCTAACTCCCCAGGCGCGAGGTATCCCGAGCTCGTCACGCCGCCTGTGTCGTAGCTCCACGCCTCGCCGCCTTCGAACTCGACCCAATCCCCAACGTCTTCGAGGCTGCCGAGCGTGATCAGGTCACCATCCGTCGACAACTCCACGACCACGACGTCACGTGAGTCGATTACAATCTCGCGCTGCACGCCGAGCGCCAGCGTGGAAAGACCGACAGCTCCCGTGAGGAAGCCGCCGGCCGCGGGGAGAGAGGTCAGGCGCGGCGGAGCCACTTGTACCCCTTGTAGAACGCCCACATCAGGATGATGAAGCCCAGCACCTGGCCGAGCATAGCTACGTACTCGGACGTCACCGTAGAGACAAAGGACGCCCAGTCGATGATCGGGTCGCCCGTGGTCGGCGACGCTCCCGTCGCTTGAGCCGACGCAGGCGCCACCACAGCCGCGGAAGCGACCACACCAGCTGCAACGATCTTCGACCGTTGACGTTCCAGAAACTTGAATGCACGAGACATCGCGTTTCACCTTCTGCTCCCTTCGGAGCTCATGAGGTTGAAGGCCACCACCAGGGAGCCGAACAGCTTCCCTAACCAATGGCAGCCCAGCGCAAACACGAACCCGAACACCACCGCCGATTGTGCGTCAACTAGCAATGAATTGCCGTTCATGGTTCGCCTCTCGTCCACGCAAAATCGTCTCGACCGCTAAGCCCTTCTTAGGCGTCTATAGCCCCACCACAGCGCCCACATCAAAATGCCGAACCCGACGACCGGACCCAACATGTCGACATAGGACGCCGTCGTCTGAGTGACAAAAAACCAATAAGCCCCGTCGCGGCAAGGCCTGAAGTCGGTTCAGGAACGACCGGTGGCCCGTCGAACGAAGTCACCGTCCCAAACGTGAAACCGCCCGAGGAACTCGTAACCGTGTACACGAGATCGCCAAAACTAACGTCCGTCGTCGCCGTGAAGTTCGCGTCGGCTTCGATGATCGAGCTAAAGTCTTGACTCGCGAACCCGACGGAAGCTCGATCCGCCTCGCCGCGCGATACCTCAACGAGTAACTGACCAAAGCCGTAAGTTGTCGTATCGTAACTAATGTTCCCCGCAAATTCACTTGGTTCAGAAAAGGTAACGGGCTCAAACGACGTACCCGGGAACTCGAACGTGACCTCGTCGGGAACCGTGACGCCGTCAATAACAGCCGCATGCGTGTCACCTGCCAACATCCCGACGAACAGCACAAACGCTACACCAGCAGCACTCGTCACCTTCGACAGGCGCCCGTTCGTTGGTGCGTCATCCTCAGTCGCCTTCCGAATCGGTCGCGCCTTTTCCGGCCGGATGTACTTCCCGTTCAACGAAAACGACACCGTGTAGTCGCCCGGCAGATTGTCGAAATCGTTGAACATCTCCTTGGGGCCTGACACTTGGTGAACCCGCGTACCACGCTTCGTCGGCTTGTCGTCACGACTGCCATCGGTGTACATGATCTTCGTTCCCTCTATGAGAACACCGGTTTTCTCGTCCGTAATGGACCACTGATTTGCACAGAGCACGTGCACGCTTTGATCGATCATCGTTCGTCTCCTAATTCGGGACCGTGTCCCATGGGGTAGGTTCTGGCGTGTAAATCGCCACTCTTGCCGCCGCACATGCGTCGCGGACTTCTTCAATCCAGCCATCGGCCCAAGTGCCAAGGCGTAATACTGGTTTCGCTAGTCCCCGCGCAGCGAGATATTCCTTGACAGCTGGACGTCTGGCGTCTGCTAATCGATCAGGGACCCCGCCGATCCGCTCAATTGTCGTCATCAGGCTTTCGCCGGCCTTCTCGGCCATCGTCGCGGCCTGGCGGAGCTGCTTTCCAAGGTGCCGGCCGTACGACGCAACGGTCGACGTCTTCCGCACCGCCCTGGCCACGCCGACACGGAGGTCCCCGAGGAGCTTCGACCACCAACCTGCACGCTTCTTGCGGTCGACGTGCCATGCTTTACCTGATCGGAAGTCGAACGCTCCGAAGAGCCGTTGGGCAAGGATGACGCCCGCCTCGTCTACGAGGGCCGCGTGATCCAATTGCCCGTCGTTTCGCTCCAGCGCATCGACCCACGAGCCGTTTAGCTCGATAGCTACGAACTCGGCAACGTTGTGCGTGAACTCCGTCTCGAACCGGACCCAGCGACCGCGTTCGGCCTGACCCGACTCCAGGCCCTTGTCGTAGCAGCGACCGTACCTCCCGCTCCCCTGCCGGCTCCCGAGGGTGAGCATGTCGCCGGTCACGATCCCGCCTCGTACGCCCTTCGCGGTCTGCCGGCGTGTGTCGCGGTGGAACACCCGGGCGTGCGTCAGCTCGCCGGCGAGGCAAGCTTTTTCCATGCGGTCGATGAGCTTGATGTCGGGCTCGCCCTCCTCGGCCCGGAAGTCGGCAGCAACATCTAGCCGGCGGCAACGACCGCCGTTCGCTATGACGGCGTCCAGGACCATCAGCACGCGGCCAAGGCCCAATTCGCCGCACGGCTCGCCTCCGAGCTCGAGCATCACCGACCAGCCAGAGTGACCGTCTGGCGTGGCGTCGCGGAACAATCGGGCACCGTGGGCAAATGAGAGCCCTTCCGTGTACAGGTGCTGGCCTCGGCACTTCTCGCCAGGCCCGAACAGCTCTTCGAGCAACCGCTTGATGTGCTCATGAGCGGCGTGCGGAGCCGTGCAGCGGAGCCAGTCGATGCCGATGCTTACCGGCGTTTTCCGCCCATTGCGGATCGGCACGTCCAGGCTTCGCTGCCAATTTGCCCCGCGTGATACAGACCGCGGGGCCTGCTCGCTTTCCTCCCATTCGACACGCTTCCGATCGCGTTCGTCGGCGGCTTCCTGCTCGTAGAGCCCTGCCCTGTTCATGCTGCCGCCTTTCGCATCTGAAGACCCCCGGCAGCCTTTCGGTCGCCGAGGGTGCGGGGGGGAGTGGGGATCATGCGACGGACCGAAGCGGTCGAATTCGTGATGGCACTCACGTTCCGCGGTCGAAAGCCTGCCGAACGCGGGATGGCCGCTCCGCTTCGCTTCGCTATCCCGCCTCCGTCAGCCCTTCGACCTACTGCGACCAACTCACAGCCGGGAGAGCCTGACGTCGGAGCTACGAGAGCTAGCTTGGCCAGCGCCTCGACGTCGTGACCACACTGTCCCAGAGTCTGGTGATCCCCCCCCCCGAGCTTGAGAACGGAAACATCTAGCGGGAACGATGCGTTATTGGTGTCTCGGGGCGGCTTCGTCGCGTTTTCCGCATCATAGAAAAAAGTAATATTTTCCTTGTTTTTTGGCTTTTTATACTTGACAACTACAATAGTTTGAGCTATAGTATTACTATGGAATGCCTCGCCCTTGATCGTAACGACATCGTTGCCGGCTTCCCCACCTTGGCAGCAATTCGAGCTGATGGCACCACCCGTCAGCAGAAGGCACTCGACGCCCTGAAGGCTGATCTCGCTGGCGGTCACGACCTCAAGGTCTGTCTGCCGGTTCGCACCTGGATGGAGCTTCAGCATGGCATTGCTGATGCCCGTGAGCGGAACGAGTTCAACAGCAACTACAGCAACACCTTCGACCGTAACGCCAGGCTGCTGGGAGCAGCGATCGCCAACATGCTGATCAACGAGAGCCGGAGTGCCATTCCGTTCTGAGCCCCCTTCCCCTCTACAGGAGTCGACATGACGCACACCTACGACCACCTCACGCACTACATCGACCTCGACCTCGCCGGCGAATACCGGGACGAGCTGTTCTACGCCCTCGGCATCCTCCACGACATGCCTAACGAACAGGGAGCTATCTGGACCGTCATCAACCGCCTCGAAGGGGGGGGAGGACACGAAATCTGCGGCACGAACGCCGACAACATCAATGCCGCCGTGGTCGAGGCCTGGAACCGCCTTGCCATCGCCGACGGCCGCGCGTACACGAACGACCTGCGGACCAACGTCAGAACTCTCTGCGAGGAGCTTGTCGTCGAGAAGTGAGAACGCCCAACTATGGACGCGAGGCAGCCCCGCCGATCGGTGGGGTTTTTTCGTAGACCCGCTCAAGATCGGCCGCCCTTCGCGTTGGCGTGGCGGCCGAGCAAAATGTCGATCGCGATGGCCGCAGGACCCGACTTCCAGTCAAAGTAGAACTGGCCATCGGGGCCCTGACGTGGCTCCCACGCTCCGGAAAGAGACGAGCCCGCCGCAAGGCTTTTCAGCCCGTCGGCGAGTTTACTAGCGGATTCGGGTTGACGGCCGTCTGGCCGCGCAGGTACATTCTTGCTCACAAGCTATTCCTTTCATGACCCGGTAGGGAGCGGCTGTCACCGCTTTGATCTACCGGGTTGTGTTTTTACTGACCTCGTGCCAGACCACACACGCTGTCACGTCATGGCTGGCGAGAATGTCGATAATCTGGCGTCCTGAATCGACCTTGAAGCTTTTTGCTGGAGGCGGTGGGTTTACCTGCCAGAACTTTTTGTCCCTGACTACCCGTCTGGCCGTCCACAGCTGCCCCTTTGCGTCTAGGGCGAGGAGGGCGTAGGCTCTGCGGTCAATTCGCGTAACTCCTTTAGCTGGAAAAGGTTGCTAATCGTATCGTTCATTATCGGGCGCATGCCGCCCGGCCCCGCGTGCCCTGCCAGATCGTCACGGCGGCCCGAATGCCGGCCGACGCTCGGTCTCCGGCACCTCGGCGGTCCGATCATTTGCGTTGACACACCCCGAATATTGGTGTATGAAACGTATCATGTCGCGGAGGACGACAGCATCGCAGGCGTCTGCCGCCCGCCGATCGAGGTCTGGAACGACCGAACGCCCTGGCCTGAAGCAGATCGCAGGCGACCTCGATCTGGCCGTCAGCACCGTGTCCCACGCGCTCCGCGGTGACGGCACCGTCAGCGATGACACACGCAGGCGCGTCCGCGAGTACGCCGCACAGGTCGGCTACACCGCCAACGCCCACGCCCGGCGAATGCGGGCGACCTCGACCGCGATCATCGGGCTGGTCATTCCCGACGTCGTTCTCACCTACAGCGAGTTCGTCCAGAAGGTCTTTCGCCTCGTCGCACAGACCGGACGGGAGCTGCAGATTGTCCTCAGCGAGTTCGACGCCGACTTGGAAGACCACGCGCTTCGCACGCTCATGGGCCAGCGTGTCGACGGCGTGCTGCTCAAGAGCACGTTTCGTCATATGGAGCAAGTTCCAGACGACCATGCGTTGCGAACGCTGGTTGCCTCCAAGACACCGGCCGTTGTGATCGGCGACGAGCTTCGCGGCTCCGGGTTACCGTGCTGCCGGACGCCGACTGAGGTCTTTGCCCGGATGCTGGTCGCCGATGCGATCGAGCGTGGCCACAAGCGCGTCGACTGGCTGTTTCCGCTCGACTTGCGTCGCACGCCGCTCGAATCGTTGCCGCAGCACCGCCGGGCGATTCGCGCCGCCGAAGAGGAAGGCCAGCGACTCGCTGGAGCCGACTTCAGGCTTCGGCTGCGCACGCTCGATGAGTTGCCCGACGACGACGTGGGCGACGTCGATCCACCCAACGGCGACGAGCAGTTCGGCACGTACCTCAATGAGAGCCTGCCCACGCGGGCTTTGAAGTTCGGCAAGGCGCTGGCAAGGCGTGCCCTTGCCGGTCCAGATCGGGCCGACGTGCTGATCTGCATCAACGACGTCATCGCCACCGGTGCCATGGCCGCCGCGAACGAGGCCCGGCTGTCGATTCCGCGAGACGTCGTCATCGGCACCTACCACGCGACCGTCGCCGGCCAGCTCGCACCCCGGCCGATGACGGTCGCGGGCATCGACCCCGGCGAGATGGCCAGGGCGACACTGTCCACGCTGGATGCCGTCATCGCCGGCAAGACGTCACCGGCGATCGACCTGTCTCCGCAACTCACCACCATCGGCGGCCTCGTCGCCTGATGCCCACTTCGATTTCGACCGCCCTTTTTCGACGACCATGAAACGTTTCTTGAAGCAGAACGAGCGACGCGGCTTCACGCTTGTCGAGTTGCTGGTCGTCATCGGCATCATCGCCCTGCTCATCAGCATCCTTCTGCCGACCCTGTCGCGAGCGCGCGACTCCGCCAACACCGTCAAGTGCTCGAGCAACCTTCGCCAGATCGGCATCGGAATTCAGTTCTACGTCAACGACAATCAGCTTTACATCGTCCCTGTCGAGCAGCTCGACGTGCCGCTCGATTCCGGCACCGACACGATCAACCTCCACTGGGCGGCGACGCTCGTGCAGACCGGGGCGATGCTCACCGACACGGCCTCCGGCGGAGCGTCGGGGGCGGCGAACGACCTGACTGAAATCGAGAACATCTTCCGCTGCCCGGAAGGTGCCGACCAGAACCGTGAGACGCTCGGCAACCCCGAGCCAGACAGTCACGAGTCAGGACTTGGCGATCTCTACTGGCTTCGGTCCACAACCGACGGGCGGCAGGTGCCGACGTGGTACGGCGCTAACGGCAGCCGGGGCAGGACGAACGGAGACTTCCGCGGCATGTGGCCGATGGGTCACGAGCGGTTTCGCATCCCGGGCGCCGATGCCAATCTCGGCGTCGTCGAAATGCACAAGATCACGCGTGTTTCTGAGCCAACGAAGATGGCTCTGATCTATGACGGTGTCCTGTACCACGACCGCAACGCCCGCCGCATCACGACGCGTCACAGAGACCGCACCGTCTGCAACGTGCTGCTCGCCGACGGGCACGTCGAGGGCTTCAGCGACCCACAGGGCAACGAGACGACACCCGACGGCGACCTGCCCGAGCAGGCAGAGTTCGCGCTCGATCGTGCCGACTACCTGACGCAGAACTACCCGCGTCTCTACTGGAACTTGAAGCAACGCGACTGATCGCGCTGCCGACCACCCTGCATGCCCTTCGGAGGAGAAACCATGACTCGCACCATTTCCGCAATTGCACTTGCCGTCGCCGCTTCACCGGCGATGGCCGACACCGTGACGTTCGATCCTGTCGACGGCTACGCGCTCGGCACGAGCTTGGTCGTCAATCCTGACTGGGCCGGCAACGGCGCGTTGTACAGCATCACGAGCCTCGGCGATGGCAACGGAGCCGCCCTTTCCGCCGCGACGCCGCAGACGCCGTTTGCCAACAACCGGTTCACGCCCTCAGCCGCGTTCCTCGGAACCGACACGACCGACACGGCCGGCCAGGCGTACGAGTTCGGCTTCCTGCTCGGATCGCCACAGGCCGCGACGGAGACCGGCTTCGGCCTGGCCCACCGCATCCGCATCGGCGGCACCGACGGCGCGCCCATCGTCGACTTCCAGATCTTCGACAACGGCCGACTCCAGTACTTCGCCGGTCCCGGTGCGGGCCCTGTCGGCAACGGCTACCAGAACGTCGTCAACCTCAACGGCAACCCGCTCCTCCTCGACGATCTCGGCGGGCGCAACGCCCCGCTGGAAGGGCGAATCGATTTCGACAACAACACGTACGAGCTGAGCTTCGACGGCGTGGTGCAGGGCACGTTCCCGCTGCTCAACACGCCTTCCACCTTCGGCCAGGTGACGCTTCAGTGGGGAACGAGCACCAGCGCCCCGGACTATCGCCAGATCCTCATCGACGACCTCGCCATCGACGGCGTCGACGCTCGTCTGCCGGGCGACGCCAACGGCGACGGCACGGTCGATCTCGCCGACTTCGGCATCCTCCGAGCCAACTTCGGTGCCGACGACACGATCTTCGCGTCCGGCGACTTCAACGCCGACAACACCGTCGACCTCGCCGACTTCGGCATCCTTCGGGCCAACTTCGGCTCCTCCGCCGCGGCCGACATCGCGGCGATGGACGCGTGGTACGCCACCGTCGTTCCGGAGCCGACGTCGCTCGCCGCAGTCGGCTTGGCCGGGGCGTTGATTCTGCGTCGCCGCCGCTAGATCGCTTGCGACGCTCTTCAGTTTGATTCTGCAACTACGGACTCCGGGAGGAGATCACCATGAAACGACATCTCGCAACCCTCTTCTGCCTGGCTGCGACGGCTGGCGTGGCGTCGGCGGACACGATCACGTTCGACGTCGCCGACGGCTACGCGCTTGGCAGCAGCCTCGTGGCCAATCCAGACTGGGCCGGCAGCGGTGGGCTCTACAGCATCACCAGCCTCGGCGCTGGCAACGGTGCGGCCCAGTCGTCCAACACCGACCAGGCCAACTTCGCCAACAACCGCTTCACGCCGTCCGCAAGCTTCCTCGGCCTGCCCGACACGTCGACGGCCAATCGCACGTTCGACTTCGCCTTCGACCTCCGCAGCGATCAGGACGCAACGACCAGCGACTTCGACGTCGCTCACCGCATCCGCATCGGCGGCACCGACGGAGCGCCGATCGTCGACTTCCAGATCTTCGACAACGGCCGACTGCAGTACTTCTCGGGCGGCGGCTACTCGAACGTCGTCAACGTCAACAACAACACCGTCGCCTCGATCAGTGACTTTGGGAGTCGATTCGTCCCGATCGCCGGGACGATCAACGTCGACGCCGGCACCTACAGCCTCAGCGTCGACGGTGTCGAACAAGGCACCGCCATCCCGCTCTTCAGCACGCCTTCCACCTTCGGCCAGGTCACGCTTCAATGGGGCACCAACAGCGACGACAACGCGGCCGGCGAATACAGGCAGATCAGCCTCGACAACCTTTTCCTCGAAGGCAGCGTCATCCCAGAACCCGCAGCCGTCGGTGCCGCGACGCTGATGGGGTTGCTGGGGCTGCGTCGCCGACGCTGACGTAACGAGTTCCTCCTCTGGCGGCGTCGGCGCAAACGCGCTTGCGCCGCTTTTCTCTTGCCACCGCTCTCGCCATGCGCCGCTTTCTCGCACTCCTGCTCGCTTCGAGTTCCGTCGCCGCTGCTCAGACGGCGTCGTTTGATTCCGCCGATGGCTACCGAGTCGGCGCAGCCGTCAGCGACCAGCCCGCAGAGCCGCCGTCGTGGACGGGGACGCCACTGGCAACCGTAATCGACCTCGGTGACGGCAATGGCGCGGCCCAGACCTCCGGCCGCGACGAGACCAACTTCGCCAACATGCGTCTCCCGCTGGCCGGCGAGGCCACGGGCAAGGTGCCCTTCTCGTTTCGACTCCGATCCGACGCGAAGCCGACGAGCGAGGACTTCGACGGTGCCTGGTTCGTCCGCATCGGCCACGACACCACCGGCAACACGCAGGGCAACGCCGTCCGCATCGGCATCTTCGATAACGGCATCGTCCAGACCGAAAACCAGGCCGGTGGCGGCATCAGCAAGATGGTCGACGCCGACGGTAAGACGATCGACCTCGACGACTTCGAAGGCCGATTCGTCGACGTCTCCGGCGTCATCGACTTCGGCAGCGAGACGTACACGCTCACGTTCGACGGCGTCGAGCAGACCTTCCAGGGCAAGCCCGAACTGCCCTTCCACGCCGCGGGCCAGGACGAGCTCGGCGTCTTGTCGATCAACGCCTGGAACAGCGACGACCAGCAGGCTCGGCAAGTCACGTTCGACGACTTCGTCGTCGGTGATGCTGACGCCTCGGCCGATGCCAGCTTCGTTAAGCCCGACGAGCGACCGTTGCCGACGGCAAGGCCGCGACCAGCCGGCGACGATCTCCCGGGCGGCGTCGCGGTTCTGCCGCAAGACGCCGTCGCCGCCTTCTTCGCCGGCAACTACGGCCCTGTGACCGACCTCGCTTCCGTGGAAGTCGTCGACGTCGCAGGCGGCCCGGTCGATCGCGCACTTCGCGTCACCGTCGGTCGCAACACCGCTGCCGAGCCGCAGAAGTGGCACGCCGAGATCAAGACGCGCCAGATCGCCCCGACCACCGGCGGCGACGTGGCTCATCTCCGCTTCTGGGCACGCACGCTCGCTAGCGAGCACGAAACCGCTGCCGCCGAGTTCGACGTCTATTACCAGCACGCCGGCCGGCCTTTCGATCCGTCGTTCGTCTACCGCGCGACACCCGGCAGCGAGTGGACGCGATACGACATCCCGTTCAACGTCTATCGCACCTACGGCGAAGGCAACGCCGAGCTGAACTTCGCTGCTGGCCTTCGCGAGCAGACGTTCGAGCTCGCCGGCATCGAGCTCGTCCGCTACGGCGGGACGGGCGTCGAGCTGTCCGATCTTCCCAAGACCACGCAGGACTACGACGGCCGTGATCCCGACGCCGCATGGCGTAAGGAGGCTTTGGCCCGGATCGACGAGCTCCGCACGGGCCCGATCGAAGTCCGCGTCGTCGACGCCGACGGCCGACCCGTCGCTGGCGAGCGTATCGAGATCGAGATGACCAAGAGCGCCTTCCAGTTCGGCAGCGCGATCAGCGCCGAGGTTTGGCGTCGCCAGGACGACGTCGGCCAGCGCTACCGCGAGGAAGCCCTGCGGCTCTTCAACACCGCCAGCACGGAGAACGGCCTGAAGATCCATCGCTGGTACGACCTCCAGCACCGCCAGGAAACGATGGCCATGCTCGCCGACCTCGACGAAGCCGGCCTGACCATTCACGGTCACGTGCTCGTCTGGCCGAGCTGGCGCAAGACACGCGTGCCGCTGGACCGCATTCGGGCCGAGGCGGAGGCGGGCGACGTCGAGTCCCTCCGCTGGATCACCAACGAGTTCATCCGCGACGTCACGATCGACACGGCCCAGTACATCGACGCATGGGACGTGATGAACGAGCCGTGGAACAACAACGACTTCATGCGGCTGATGGGCGAAAGCGAGATGGCCGAGTGGTTCCAGCTCGCTGAGAAGCATCGCCCCGACGCCGACCTCTTCATCAACGACTTCGGCATCCTCAACGGCCCGCCCTTCGACAAGAACGGACACGCGCAGGAGTATCACCGCGTCATTCAGGTGCTCGCCGACGCAGGTGCGCCGGTCGACGCGATCGGCTTCCAGTCCCACTTCGGCAGCCTGATTTCGATCGGCCAGCTCCAGGAGACGATCGCCGCCTTCGAGCCGTTCGGAAAGCGGATGATGATCACCGAGTTCGACACGCGCACCACCGACGCCGAGGCCTACGCGGACTACCTCCGCGACCTGCTCATCCTCAGCTACGCCCATCCGCAGTTCGACGGTTTCATCATGTGGGGTTTCTGGGACGAGGTGCACTGGCTGCGAAACACGCCGATGTTCGCCCGCGACTGGACCGCCAAGCCGGGCGTGGCGATGTGGGAAAAGTGGGTGCTGGGCGAATGGAAAACCAACACCGCCGCCACCACCGATGACCAGGGCATTGCTCGCGTCACCGGTCATCACGGCGGCTACGTCGTCCGCGTCGGTGACGTCGAGATGGCCGTCTCGCACACGGCTGCCGAGCCGGGGATGGTCGTGTTGCGGCTGAATTGACGCCCACTTTTGACAACGCCAGTGGCCATGGCGGGCGAAGCTCTTTGCCCGTCGCGACAAGTTGTTACGCTGCGGCAGCTCCCGGCGCTGCTCTGCGATGTCGTCTCCGCTGTTCATCATCGACGCCTTCACCGGCCGGCCCTTCGGTGGCAATCCGGCGGCTGTCGTTTTGCTTGAGCCGGGCGATCCGCTCGCTGCCGACGGCGAGGATGCGGAGGCGCTGCGGCTCAACATCGCCGGCGAGATGAACCTTTCCGAAACCGCATTCGTCACCTACGGCGACGATCGGCAGAAGCCCGCCAGCGAGTCCGTCCGGGGCCGGACCTTCGGGCTCCGCTGGTACACGCCGACACGCGAGGTCGACCTCTGTGGCCATGCGACGCTGGCCTCGGCGCACGCGCTTTACGACGCGGGCCTGGTCAGCTTGCACCAGCCGATTGAGTTCGACACGCGTTCCGGCCGACTGCGCGCCTCGCCCGACACGGACTGGCGTGGCTTCTGGATCGACCTGCCCGCCACGCCGCCCGTCCAGGAACAGCTGCCCGACGGGCTGCTCGACGCGCTCGGCCTCACGAGCACCGTCTTCGCCGGTCGCAGCACCCCGGCCGACGGCGTCGACGACGGCAGCGCGAACGACTTCTTCGACTGGTTCGTCGAGGTCGATGCCGAGTCCGAGGTCGCCCGGCTCGATCCGACGTTCCGCGCCATCTCCAACATCTGCCTCGAACACAAGCAGGCGCGCGGCGTCATCGTCTCGGCCAAGGCAACCCGCGACGATGCGGAGGTCGTCAGCCGGTGCTTCTACCCGGCGTACGGCGTCGACGAAGACCCCGTGACCGGCAGCGCCCACTGCACCGTCGGCCCGTTCTTCGCACGCGAGCTCGGCAAGAAAGACGGCGAGGTCCTGCACTGCCGCCAGATCAGCCGGCGCGGCGGTGAGGTCCGTGTGACAACGCGCGGCAAGCGCGTCCACCTTGGCGGACGGGCCACGACCGTCGTTCGCGGCAAGCTCGTTCTGTAGCCGCTACCAGAGCAGCGTCGACGCCTCGAAGACCGGGCCGTGCGTGCAGGCGAGGCGGTAGCTCCACCCGCGGTCGCTCTCGTCCTTCTGTCGAATGACACACGACTGGCACGTGCCCATGCCGCACGCCATCGCCCTTTCGACGGCCACCTGGCAAGCCAGCCCGCGCTCTCGTGCGACCTGCGCGACGGCGATCATCATCGGCTCCGGCCCGCACGTGTAAATCGTCGGCCGAACACTGCCGACCTCCCACGAGTCGTCGAACCACGCGTCGAGGTACCGGGCCAGCGGCTCGGTGACGCGGCCGTGCCAGCCGTAGCTGCCGTCGTCGGTGCTGATGATCGCGGGGAAGCCGAACTGCGAAAACTCGTCAATGTTGTACAGGCCTTCCATGCTTTTGGACGTCCGACCCGCCGGTGGCTCGGGGGCGTCGTCGGTGATGGTCAGGCTGAGCAGGTCGCGTGTGATCGCACCCGCAAACGCGACGGCCTTTCGACGATCATCGTCGGCTGCCTCGTCGTTGAGTGCAGCTAGCGCCTGCGCGAGGTAGATCATCGGCGGAATCCCCACACCGCCGCCGACGAGCAGTGCGATGCCGCCCGGATCTGGCAGCGTGAAGCCGACGCCCAGCGGGCCGATGACGTCGACCTTGTCACCCGGCCGGAGCGTCGACAGCCAGTGCGTGCCGGGACCGATGTCGCGGTTGATCAGATCGACCTCCTCGCCGCGCCGCCCAGCGATGCTGAAGGGCCTGCGCAGCACGGGCGTCGGCCGGTTCGCGTCGCCCTGGTGGACGTCGATTCGCATGCCGGGCGACCACTCGTGGACGATCTCTTCGACCTCGCCAATCGGCGCATCGTCGACGTCGCGGCACTTCACCTGCAGAAACTGCCCCGGCACGCTCGCCGGCATGTCGGGCACCCGCAGCGTCAGCCGATTGTGCTCCCGACAAAGAGGCACGTTCGCCACGGTCTCGGCAACGTAACGTCCACGCATCGGTGCGACTGCAGTCACGAAACGACCGTAGCGCTCCATCCGTCATCCTGAGCGAGCGCAGCGAGTCGAAGGACCTCGCCTGTGCTGCGGAGCCAAATGCAGACGAGGTCCCTCGGCTGCGCTCGGGATGACGGAGGGAGATGATCTCCCTACGCCCGGTCCCACTCCGTCGCCCGGCTGAGGGCCTGGCTCCAGCGATTGCGACGCCGCTGACGCTCGTCCATCGACATCGCGGGCTCGAATCGCTTGTCGACACGCCAGATCGAACGAACCTCGTCGAGGCCGGACCAGAAGTCGACCTGCAGTCCCGCCAGATACGCGGCACCGAGCGCGGTGGTCTCGACGGTCTGCGGCCGGACGCACGGCACGCCGTAGACGTCGGCCTGTAACTGCATCAAGAGGTCGTTCGCCGCCGCCCCGCCGTCGACGCGCAGCTCGTCGATCGGCAGCTGCGAGTCGGCCCGCATCACGTCCAGCACGTCGGCCACCTGGAAGGCGATGCCTTCCAGCGCGGCCCGGGCGAGATGCGCCCGCGTCGTCCCGCCGGTCAGGCCGACGATGGTGCCGCGGGCGTACTGGTCCCAATGCGGCGCGCCCAGTCCGGCAAACGCTGGCACGAGGTAGACGTCGTTCGTGTCGTTGACGGTCTTCGCCAACGCCTCGATCTCCTCGGCCGAGTCGATGATGCCCAGGCCGTCGCGCAGCCACTTCACAACCGCACCGCCGACGAAGACGCTGCCTTCGAGCGCGAACGACGCCCGGCCGTCGCGTCGCCACGCGGGCGTCGACAGCAGACCTTGCGTGGACGCGACAGGCTCGTCGCCGACGTGCATCAGCATGAAGCAGCCGGTGCCGTACGTGCACTTGGCCAGGCCGCGATCGAAGCAGGTCTGCCCGAAGAGCGCCGCCTGCTGATCGCCCGCGATGCCGCCGATCGGGATGCTGCCGCCGAAGTGCGACGTCGCGCCGAAGTCGTCGCCGCTGCTGCGGATCTCCGGCAACATGGCCGGCGGGATGCCGAGTGCGTCGCACAGCCGTTCGTCCCAGGACTGCGTCGCCAGGTCCATCAGCATCGTCCGCGAGGCGTTGGTGACGTCCGTCGCATGGACGCCGCCGTCCGGGCCGCCGGTGAGGTTCCAGAGGAGCCACGTATCAACCGTGCCGAACAGCAGCCGGCCGGCCTCGGCGTCGCGGCGGGCACCGTCGACGTGGTCCAGAATCCACCGCACCTTGCTCGCCGAGAAGTAGGCGTCGACGACCAGGCCGGTTCGCTCACGAACGACGTCGCCGAGCCGTCGGTCCAGGTCGTCGCAGAAATCGGCCGTCCGCCGGTCTTGCCAGACGATGGCCGGGTGGATCGGCTCGCCGGTCGCGCGATCCCAGACGACGGTCGTCTCCCGCTGGTTAGCGATGCCGATCGCGGCAACGTCGGCGGCCGTCGCACCGGCAGCAATGAGCGCCTTGCGTCCGCAATCGAGCTGGGTCTGCCAGATTTCGCCAGTGTCGTGCTCGACCAGCCCGGCCGCGGGGAAGTGCTGCGTGATTTCCTGCTGTGCCTTGCCCGCGACCTGCCCTCCGTGATCGAACACGATCGCCCGCGAGCTGGTGGTTCCCTGATCGAGCGCGAGGACGAACTTGCCAGCCATGAGGTGAGGCTAGCTCACTCCTCTGCATCACCGCCGTTCTCCACCTTCCGTCATCCCGAGCGCAGCCGAGGGACCTCGTCTGGATTGGGCTTCAATGCTTCGGGCGAGGTCCCTCGACTCGCTGCGCTCGCTCGGGATGACGGATCGGAACGTCTCAGTCGACGCCGATGTCTTCGTTCCAGAGGGCCGGGTTCTCCTTGATGAACGTCGTCATCATCTCGATGCACTCGGCGTCGTCGAGGTCGATGAGTTCGATGCCGTGGCTGCGGAGGAAGTCGGGCGACGTGCCGCCACGGCCCTCGCCGCCGGGAAAGGTGCGGCTTTCGCCGACGACGACCTTCGGGATGCCGAACTGCACGGCCGCCCCGCTGCAGAGGAAGCACGGCATGAGCGTCGAGTAGAGGATCGTGTCCTTGTACGTCTTCTGCCGGCCGGCGTTGTTCAGGCAGTCAATCTCCGCATGAATCATCGCCCCGCCGCCCTGCACGCGGCGGTTGTGTCCCCGGCCGATGATCTGGCCGTCGCGGACGAGCACGCTGCCGATCGGCAACCCGCCCTCGGCGAGGCCTTGCTTCGCTTCATCGATCGCAGCCTGGAGAAACGGATCGGGCATTCACGTTTCTATGCGTTCTGACTGAAACGCAAAGACGCAAAGGGGCAAAGGCCCGAGCAAAGCAAAGGACACGCGTGGCAGTCGGGTTGTTCCACTCCGTTTCCTTTGTCTGACCTTTGCGCCTTTGCGTCTTTGCGTTTCCCTGCCCGCTCCTACATTGGTCGGATGAAGGACGTCCATCAGGAGGTCGTGCCCGTGCTCGACTTCGGCAGCCAGTACGCCCAGCTGCTGTGCCGACGCGTGCGCGAGGCGGGCGTCTACAGCGAGCTGCTCCGGCCGGACGCGTCGCCGAGCGACATCGCAGACCTCGGCGACGTCAAAGGCATCATCCTCAGCGGCGGGCCGAGCAGCGTCTATGTCGAGGGCGCACCCAAACCGCACCCGGAGCTCCTCGACTGGGCGACCCAGAACGACATCCCGGTGCTCGGCATCTGCTACGGCATGCAGGTCGCCTGCAACCTGCTCGGCGCCGACGTCCAGCCGGCGGAGGCACGCGAGTACGGGCGGACGCGGCTGGACGTCGTCGACGACGCCCTGCTGCTCAACGGCCTGCCGAAGGAGACACATGTCTGGATGAGCCACGGGGACCAGGTCCAGAGCCTGCCGGACGACTTCCTGCCGCTCGCCAAGACGCCGACGTGTCCGTTCGCCGCGACAAAGCACAAGAAGAGCCGATTCTGGGGCCTGCAGTTCCACCCAGAGGTCACGCACACGCCGCGAGGCGAGACGATCTTCGCCAACTTCCTCGACGCGGTCTGCGGCTGCTCGGGCACGTGGCGGATGGGCGACTTTGTCGATCAAACGGTCCAGCGCGTCCGCGAACAGGTCGGCGACGCCAACGTCATCTGCGGCCTGTCGGGCGGCGTCGACTCGAGCGTGACCGCCGCCCTGCTGCAGAAAGCCATCGGCGACCAGCTCAAGTGCATCTTCGTCGACAACGGCCTGCTGCGGAAAAACGAACGACAGCTCGTCGAACGCACCTTCGGCGACCACTTCAAGATCGATCTCCGAACCAGCGACGCGGGCGACGCGTTCCTCCGCGAACTCGCCGGCGTGACCGATCCGCAGGAAAAACGGACCATCATCGGCCGCGAGTTCATCGAGGCCTTCAAGCGCGAGGCGGCCAGCATTCCGGACGTGAAGTTCCTCGCTCAGGGAACGCTCTATCCCGACGTCATCGAGTCCGGCCATGGTCACTCGGGCCACGCGGCCAACATCAAGCTCCACCACAACGTCGGCGGCCTGCCGGCGGAGCTGGGCTTCGACCTCGTCGAGCCGCTACGCGAGCTGTTCAAAGACGAAGTCCGCGCCGCCGGCGAAGTGCTCGGCCTGCCGGAACGACTCGTCTGGCGTCACCCGTTCCCCGGGCCGGGCCTGGCCGTCCGGGTCATCGGCGAGATCACCGAAGAGCGACTGACGATCCTGCGCGACGCCGACGAGATCGTGCTCGACGAGCTGGTCTCGGCCGATTTGTACCGAAAAACCGCCCAGGTCTTCGCCGTCCTGCTTCCGGTCGGTACGGTCGGCGTCATGGGCGACGGTCGCAGCTACGACCATGTCATCGCGGTCCGTGCCGTCGAGAGCCGCGACTTCATGACCGCCGACTGGGCCCGCCTGCCGTACGAGGTGCTTGGCCGGATGAGCATGCGGATCATCAAC